>NZ_JAIUJZ010000038.1:0-87239 GCF_020176775.1 Saccharopolyspora sp. 6M | reverse complement strand
GTCGCCCGGCCCTGCGCGTGCCAGCGGTCGAGCGCGGCGGCTGACTCGCGCAGCACGGCGGCGCCGCGCACCGAGTCGGCGAGCTCCGCGGTGTCGCCGGGGGAGCGGCCGAGGTGTTCGGACCACAGGCGCACCCGCAGGTCCCGGGCGAACCCGGGGTGCGCGCCCTCGTCCACGACGGCCGCGGTCAGCTCCGAGTCGTAGGCCCAGGAGCGGCGGTTGAGGTTCGCCGAGCCGACCGCCGCCCAGCGGTCGTCGATGACGCAGACCTTCGAGTGCAGGTAGATCGGCAGCCCGGCGGTGTTCTCCAGGTCGTGCACGTCGACCCGGTCACCGCCGGCCGCGCGCAGCAGGTCCAGCGCCTCGCGGTGCGCCACGTCGTTGGTCGCCGCCTCCACGACGCCGCCGTTCTCCGGGCGGTGCGGCACCACCGCGACCAGGCGCAGCCGGGGTTCCCGGCGCAGTGCCGCCGCGAACGCCTCGGCCACCACCGGGGACCACAGGAACTGGTCCTCGACGTGGACGAGCCGCCGGGCGTGGCGCAGCGCCTTCGCGTAGCCGCGCGCGACGCTGCGCTCGCCGTCCGGCGCGAACGGGTAGCGCGGGCGCTTCGCCGGGTAGGTGCGCAGCAGCTGGACCGCCTGCTCCCCGGACCGCGGTGGCGGCGGGAGCCGGTCGGGCAGCGGGTCGGCGCGCCGGGCGAACAACCGGCGCGTCCGCGAGATCGGGCCGCGCCGGGACGCGGTGGCGTCGGCCCACCGCTCCCGGAAGCAGTGCTCCACGTCCTGCACCGCCGGGCCGCGCACCTCCAGGTGGGCGTCGTGCCAGGCCGGTCGCGCGCCGTAGCGGTCGTCGATGGAGGTCTGCACGTCCGGGTCGCCGTGGTGCTCGTGGTCGTCGCGGCGGCTCGCGCACGGGTCGATCCCGCCGAGGAAGGCCACGTCGGTGTCCGGCCGCTCGGGACGGCGGACCACCAGGAACTTCTGGTGGTGGCAGCCGATCGGCCGCACCCGCTGGTCCAGCAGCGCGGCCCCGCCGTGGCGGCGCAGCGCGGTGGCGAACCGGCGGTTGTCCGGCACCAGGTCCCGCCGCAGCGTCAGGAACGGCCACCAGAACAGCGCGTGCACCGAGGCGCCGCGGCGCAGCGCCCGCAGCAGCAGCTCGCCGAGGGTGATGCCCTCGGCGTCGAGCGGCTTGCCCCGGGTGCCGATCCAGGCGGAGAAGAAGATCCGGTCCCCGGCACCGACGTCGCGCAGCGCGGGGACGAGCCGGTCGAAGTACTCGGTGCCGTCGACCAGCGGGCGCACCGAGTTGCCGGTGGACCACGCGATCCCGCCGGGGTGCCGTTCGTCGAGGCCGGTGGCCGGGTTGCCGCGTTCGGCCGCGGTCAGCAGCCAGTGCGCGGGCAGGTCCGCGCGGCTGCGGGGCGCCGCGGTCGCGCTCTCCTCCAGCACCGGCTCACCGCGTCCCGGAGGCCGCGCGGGCCGCGACGCGGAACTCCAGCTCGAAGTTGTCCAGCGTGTGCGGCAGCGGCCCGTCGGGTCCCAGCTCGTGCTCGCCGTCCAGCCGGAACTCGTGGCCGCGCAGCAGGGCGGCGAGCAGGGTGCTCGCGGTGAGCAGCACCAGGTTCTCCCCGGGGCAGCGGCCGGGGCCCGCGCTGAACGGGACGAGACCCGGGTGCTGCTGGGCGGCACCGTCCAACCAGGACTCGGGGGCGAACCGGTCCGCGTCGGGGACGGTGCGCCGGTCCCGGTGGAACAGCGGGGTGTAGATGAACAGGCCGCTGCCGCGGGGGATCGTGCGGCCGCCCCAGCTCGCCTCGGTGACGGCGTCGCGCAGCAGCGCGGGCGTGGTCGGCCACAGCCGCACCGATTCGAGCACGCAGGACCGCAGCAGCGGCAGCATCGGCGAGTCCGCGCCGTCGACCTCCTCGCGCACGGCGCGCAGCCGCTCCGGCTGCGCGGTGAGCACCGCCAGCGCGCGGTACGCCACCATGGCGGCGGCGTCGAAGGCGAACAGCCAGTGCGGCACCTGATCCGCTCCGTCCACATCGGACGAATCACGGGCGATCACCCCGGCGAGGCTGCCGGGTTCCGCCCGGGACAGGTGCGCGCGCAGCCGCCGGTCGAACTCGCGGCGGCGGGCGGTGCGGCGCGGGTGCAGGAACCCCCAGTTCGCGTCCGAGCGCAGGCCGTTGAGCAGCTCGATCAGCCGCCGGTCGTCCCGGGCGCCGGCACCGAGCACGATGCGGCGCACGGCGCGCCACCACCCGGCGGCGAACGCGTCCCAGTCGAGCCGCCCGCCCGCCTGCTCGGCGAGCCGAGCGCCTTCCTCCGCGGTGATCTCCACGATGCGCGGGCCCAGTTCGTGCACCGGCCGGTCGATCTCCAGCACGTCCTCGTTGAACTCGCGCCGCCGCGCCCGCGCCCGCCCGCGCGAGATCAGCACCGCGTGCGGCTGGAAGTGCCGCAGCGCGGTGCGCTTCTCCAGGTTCGCGGGGGTGAATCGGTCCGCCGAGTCGCGCAGCACGTCCCGCACCTGGGCGGGATCGAGCACCACGGCGAACTCCCGGCCGGGGATCGGCAGCCGCAGCGGGCCGTCCCCGTACCGGGAGCGGAGTTCGGCGAGCAGCCGGATCGCGGACCGGTCGAGCCGCCTGCGCTCCGCGAACGCCATCACCCGCGGCCTGCGGACGATCACACCGGCGGCCAAGGTCGGCAGCAGCACGCGGGCGGCGATCCGGGCGGTGTCCGGGACCGACGCCCGCGGTGCACGGGATGCGGGATCGAGCACGATCTCCCTCCTGTCCTGTGCGGGGCCACCCGGATACCCGCCGCAAGATCGGCTCACACGTTCACCCAGGGTGCGTTTCCCCGCCCACCGGGGCGAGGACCTCCCCGGTGTAGTAGCTGGAGAGCTGGTCGGCGGCGAAGAAGACGTACGACGGGGCGATCTCGTCCGGCTGGCCCATCCGCCCCATCGGCACGTGCTCGCCGAAGCCCTCCACCGACTCCTCCGGCAGCGTGGACGGGATCAGCGGTGTCCACACCGGACCGGGCGCCACGCAGTTCACCCGGATTCCCTGCTGCGCCAAGGATTGCGCGAGGGACATGGTGAGCACGTGCACCGCGCCCTTGCTCGCCGCGTAGTCGATGAGGGTCTTGTTGCCGCGCAACCCGTTGACCGATCCGGTGTTCACGATCGCCGACCCCGCCGGCAGGTGCGCGAGGGCGGCGCGGGTGAGCCAGAACGGCGCGTAGACGTTCACCTTGAAGGTGCGGTCGAACTGCTCGGTGGTGGTGTCGGTGAACCGCTCCACCGGCGCCTGCGTCCCGGCGTGGTTGACGAGCACGTCGAGCCCGCCGAGCTCGGCGGCGACCTCGTCGACGAGCCGCTGGCAGGCCGCTTCGTCACCGAGGTCGGTCTTGTGCAGCTCGCACTGCCGCTGCTGGGCGCGGACGAGTTCGGCGGTGTGCTCGGCGTCGGCGTCCTCCAGATCGGCGTGGTAGGCGATGGCCACGTCGGCGCCCTCCTTGGCGAACGCCACCGAAACCGCCCGTCCGATGCCGGAATCGCCACCGGTGACCAGGGCCCGCTTGCCGTCGAGCAACCCGCGTCCGCGGTACTCGGTCATCTCGTCGCGGGGAGCGGGAACCATCCCCTCGGTCGCCCCGGGCGCGGTCTGCTGCTGGGCCGGGGGAGAGTTGCGTGCGGACATGGTGCTCCTCCTTCGTCGTGCGTTCGCGTGCTCACACGTGGTCGCGGGGGATGGAGTGCCGCCAGTTCTTCGACAGCACCCGCTCGTCGTCCTCGTAGGCGTCGAGCTGGGCGTGCAGCTGGAACTCCTCCGGCGTGGAGGTGAGCACGGTGCGGGTCACGGTCCGCACGTCCCAGCCGTCGCGCCGGAAACCCATCCGCCACACGTTCTCGCCGCGCACCGAGTCGAAGTCGTCGCCGGTCCAGCTGTAGCGCTCCCACGCGTCGCGGGCCAGTTCGAGGTCGATGTCGTCGAGCCGGACCACGCCGAGGTCCTTGACCACCTCCAACGCCGACTCGTAGCCGACGAGGTCGCGGGACACCGTCCAGCGCTCCTCCCCGGGTGACAGCGGGGTGGAGGAGACCGGTGGCGCCCCTTCCGGTTCCTCGAACGGCCGCACCTCCGGTTCGTCGGCGCCGCCGGGCCGCCACGGCAGCAGCACGCTGCTGCGTCCGGTGTGGACGGTGAGCCGCACCGGACGCGGCGGCGGCCAGGCCAGCGGCCAGTAGGACGTGGACAGCGAGATCCGCAGCCGGTGCCCGGGCGGGAAGGCCTGCGCCACCCCGTTGAGCGCCACCGACACCCGGTACCGCCGCCCCGGCACCAGTTCCGCCGGTTCGTCGTGCGAATCGCGGTGGGTGAGGTTCAGCAGGCCGTAGGTGACGCGGGTCGCCGAACCGTCCGGCCGCACGTCGGAGAGCCGGGCGGCGAGCATCGCGACCGGTTCGCTCACCTCCACGTCCAGGTCCAGCACCGGTGCGCCGAGGAGTTCGGCGCGCTCGGTGAACTCGTCGGTGTCGAACACCAGCGAGCCGCCGTCCTCCTCCCGCTGGTCGTAGGGCAGGTCCGGGGGAGCGTTGTAGGAGCACCACTTCCCGGCGAACTGGCCCACCGACAGCGGCGACTGCACCACCAGCTCGGCCTCCTCCGGTTCCGCGCCGGGCAGCCCGACGTGGTGCGGGCGCAGCGGGTGCCGCGCCGGTTCCACCAGCGGCGACGGCCATTCCGGGTCGCCCACCCACCGGCCGGGCCGTTCGGCGTAGGCGGTGGACGGCGGCACGCTGTCCTGCATCCAGGTGGTGAGCATCGGCCCGTCCAGCACGTCGTTGTCGACGTCCTTGAGCCAGCGGTCCCACCAGCGCACCAGTTCCTGCAGGAAGCCGACGGCGGGGCCGGGCTGGCCCAGGTGCGGGTACTTGTGCGACCACGGGCCGATCAGGCCCTTGCGCGGGACGTCGAGGTTCTCCAGCGTGCGGAACACCGCGTTCGAATATCCGTCGGCCCAGCCGCTGACCGCGAGCACCGGGCACCGCACCGACGAGTAGTCCTCGCACACCGAGCCGTGCCGCCAGTAGTCGTCGCGGCGCTGGTGCTCCAGCCACTCCCGCAGCCACAGGCCGCTGCCCTCCAGCCGCTCGTGCCACATCTCCCGCCAGCGGTCGCCGACCAGCGCCGGGTCGGGCGGGCAGGAGTTGTAGGCGAACATCGTCGACGCCCAGGACAGGTTGTCGCTGAGCAGGCAACCGCCCATGTAGTGCACGTCGTCGGCGTAGCGGTCGTCGGTGAAGCACACCGCGGCGATCGCGCCGAGGCTCTCCGGCCCGCGCGCGGCCAGCTGCAGCGCGTTGAAGCCGCCCCAGGAGATGCCCATCATCCCGGTGCGGCCGGTGCACCAGGGCTGCTTCGCGATCCACGCGAGCACGTCCTCGCCGTCGCGCAGCTCCTGCTCCAGGTACTCGTCGGTGAGCACGCCCTCGGATTCACCGCTGCCGCGCAGGTCCACGCGCAGGCACGCGTAGCCGTGCCCGGCCAGGTACGGGTGGTGAATCGAGTCGCGCAGCGCGGTCAGGTCGCGCTTGCGGTACGGGATGAACTCCAGCACGGCGGGGCACGGCTCGTCGTCGGAGGACACCGGCCGCCAGATCTTCGCGGCCAGCCGGGTCCCGTCCGGCAACGGGATCCACACGTGCTCCTCGGCGCGGACCTCGTGCGGGAGGTTCGTCACCGCCCTCATGCGGTTCCTCCTGTTCGATCGATGTCGAAGGGCAGGTCGTGGACGCAGCGCTCGTACTTCTTCCGGAGCTCCTGCGGGTCGGCGGCACCGATGTAGAGGTGGGCCAGTTCGTAGCTGTAGCTGTCCTGGTCGGGCAGCTCGGACAGCCGGACGCCCTGCTCGGCCATCAGGTGCACCCGGACGCCGGGGTGGTCGCGCTCCACCGCGGCGACCTCCTCGGCGGTGGGGGCGCGGCGCACCACGCCGTCCTCGAACGTCCGGTAGAACCACTTGCCGGCGACCGCGTGCTCCCCGCGGCGGTGCGGGAAGTCCGGGTCCCGGCCGAGGCCGAGCTGCACCAGGATCTGGTGGTTCGGCGCACCGTCCACGTCCTCGAACAGCGGCGCGTGCGACTGGGAGTGCCGGGCGTTGATCTCCAGCAGGTGCACGGCGCCGGACTCCTCGTCCCAGAAGAACTCCACGTTGAACGGGACGTGGCGGAGTCCGATGTGCTCGATGACGCGCCTGGTGGCGTCGGTGATCCGCCGGATCACCTCGTCCGGCAGCGAGGACGGGTACTGGTAGCGCAGGAAGCTCGACGTGCCGGGGTACTGCACGGAGTCGATGACGCCGTGGACCCGCACCCCGTCGCCCGGGTCGTAGCCCTCCACGGTGACCTGCCGCCCGCTGACCGCCTCCTCCGCGACGCAGGAGCGCCCGCCCGCGTCGGCGATCTCGGCCGGGAGGTCGATGCGGGCCAGGACGTCCTCGAAGGGCTTGCCGACCTTGTCGATGCCCTCCCGGATCTCGCCGAGCGCGGCGCGGAACTCCTCGTCGTCGGTGACGCGGTAGGCCATCTGCGAGGAGAAGGACTTCACCGGCTTGACCCACATCGGGTAGCGCACGCCCGCCGGGGGCGCGGTGTCCTCGTCGACGTCGACGAGGCCGAAGCGCGGCACCTCGTCGATGACCTCCGACTGCACCACGCGGCTCCAGTACTTGTGCTCGCACTGCACGACGGCCCGCAGGTCGGCGCCGGGCAGGCCGCGCCGTTCGCACAGCATCGGCACCAGCGAGCTGACCGGGAAGTCCCAGTAGCCGACGATCGCGTCCACCGGCCCGCCGGAGGCGTCCAGTTCGCGATCGGCCTCCTCCAGCAGCGCGGGCAGGTCGATCTCGTCGACGTGCACGAGCCGGTCGACGTCCAGCAGCGGGTGCAATCGGCAGTCGGAGAGTGCGGGCAGGCCGCGCAACGTGTCCAGGTTGCGCTCGTCGAGACCGAGTACGAAGACGTGGGAGACCATGCTTTCCTCACCGTGCGGGGACTTCGCACCCGCCTACCCCGCGTGGTCCGCCCGCAATCATCGCGGGCGTCCAGCGGTGATCGTCGGCACCGGCCGGTGTGCGCGACCGGGCGCGCGGGTAGTCCTCGGCTCCGAGCGGACGCCGAGCGATCGGAGAGGCGATGCTGCAGCAGGTCCCGCGACGCGAACCCCCGCCCGCCGAAGAACCCGACGCCCCCGAGGTCCCGGACCCGCCGACCGCTCCCGCACCGGAACCACCCCGGGAGCCGGCGAAACCGGACGCGCCGGAGACGCCCGCGAAACCGGAACTTCCCGACCCGCCGGTCGGGTGAGCACCGGAGCCCGCTCGACGGTCGTGGTGATCACCCACGACCGCCGGGAAGAACTGCTGCGGACGCTGGAACACATGACCGCGCTGCCCGAACGGGCGCCCGTGATCGTCGTCGACAACGCCTCCGGCGACGGCAGCGCGGAAGCCGTCCGGGCCCGCTTCCCCGAGGTGACCGTGCTGGTGGAGCCGGTCAACGCCGGTGCGGTCGCGCGCAACCACGCGGTGCGCTGCGCGACCACCCCGTACGTGACGTTCTGCGACGACGACGTGCGCTGGCAGCCGGGGGCGATCCGCACCGCGGTCGACCTGCTGGACCGGCACCCGGACATCGGCGCGGTGATGGGCCGCTGCCTGGTGGAACCCGATCTCGTCGAGGATCCGCTGACCCCGGAGCTGCGCGACTCGCCGGTGCCCGCGCCGCCGTGGCTGCCGGGCACCGCGCTGCTGAGCGTGATGGCCGGGCTGACCACCGTGCGGGTGAGCGCGTTCCGCGCGGCGGGCGGGTTCTCGGAGCGGTTGTGGCTGGGCGGCGAGGAGGAGCTGCTGGCGATCGACCTGGTGCGCACCGGTTGGTGGCTGTGCTGGGCCGAGGAGGTCGTGGTGCACCACCGCCCGTCCGGGCGCCGCGACTCGCGCGGGCGGCGCAGGCTCGGCATCCGCAACACCCTGCTGACGACCTGGGCGCGGCGACCGCTCGGCGCGGCGCTGCGGCGCAGCGCGAGCGTGCTGGCCGGCTGCCCGAAGGACCGGCACACGATCGCGGCGGTCGGCGGGGTGCTGCGGGCGCTGCCGTGGCTGCTGCGGGAACGGCGGTGCGTCCCACCGGAGCTGGAAGCGCAGCTGCGGCTGCTGGAAGAACCGCAGCGCACCTCGGTGGCGCGCCGCTACGTCGGCTGAGCCGCCAACCCGCGAGCAGGGCTCAGTGGCCGAGCAGGCGGACGGCCGCTTCGACTCGACGGGGCAGCCGCTGCCGCCGGGCCAGCGCTTCCGGCAGGCGCCGCAGCGCGCCGGGCAGCGCCGCCCGCGCCACCGGGTCGCGCACCGCGTCGCGCAGCAATCGGACCGACTCCGCGGCGGCCGTCCGAAGTGGACGGCGCAACCAGCTGATCAGCACCCCGTTCCGCCGCTCGGTGGCGTCCCGCCGGTGCGAGCTCTGCCGGTGCGGCGACGGGTGGTGGTGGGCCACGACCGACGCCACGAACGCCAGGTCCCAGCCCGCGGCGGCCAGGTCGTAGGACAGCAGCTTCTCCTCGCCGACGAAGAACAGCAGCGGGCTGAACCCGCCCACCGCCGCGAACGCCTCCCGGCGCACCACCGCCGAGCAGGCCGTGAACCCGAGCAGCGCCGGGCCGGGCACCGGGTGCGCGCCGCGCAGCGGGCTGCGCGCCATCTCGGCGACCACCGGGTCCGGCCGCTCTTCCGGGCCCACCAGGGTCGTGGCCGCCACCAGCGCCAGGTGCGGGTGCGCGTCGAGCACGTCCTCGGCGGCGGCCAGCGCGCCCGGCGCCCACCACGAGTCGTCGTCGCTGAACGCCACGTACGTCGTGCCCGCGTGTCGCACGCCGAAGTTCCGCGCCACCGGGCCCAGGTTGCGCGGCGAGGTCAGCACCCGGACGTCCGGGAACTCGCGGTGCACCGCGGGGGCCAGCGGCACCGCGGATCCGTTGTCCACCACGACGACCGGGGTGCCCGGGTGGGACCGCGCGTGCGCGCCGAGCGTGCGCAGCAGTTCCCGCTCCCGGTCCCGGGTGGCGATCACGATCGTCGTGTCCGTCGCGGTGCTCATCGGAGCGTTCTCCGCCGCCGCGGCGGTGCGAGGGGAGCGGCACCGCGGCGCAACGCGGCGGTGGCGGCCCCGGCCAGCCCGGCCATCCGGTGCTCGTCGATCCGGTCGAACGCGTACGAGCGGTCGCCGTAGAGGTCGAGCGTGGCGACCACCTCGTCGTCGAGCAGCAGCGGCGCGCACAGAAAGCTGTGCACGTGCAGGGTGCGCGCGCACAGCGCGAAATCCGGCCAGTGCGTGCGGATCTCGGTGGTGTTGGCGCGGGCGGTGCGGCCCCGCGCCGCCTCGACGCACGGCCCGCTGCCGAGCAGGAACTGCACCAGGTCCAGCTGGCGCGCCCGCCGATCGGTGCAGCACCGCAGGTCCGGCTCCCCGCCGGTCACGACCACGACCCCGGCGCTGGCCGCCTCGGGCGCGGCGGCGCGCAGCAGCGCCGAGCAGTCGACGACGGCCGCCACCGCTCAGCGCCCGGCGCTCGGCGCGGGCACCGCCGGGGCGGCGGCCCGCAGCTCGTCCAGCACGGCGGCGATCCCCGCGCGCCGAACCCCGGTGGCGAGTTCGCCCGCGCGTCGCGCACCGTCCGCGGAGGTGCACCACGCCCACCGCGCGTCGAGCACGCCACCGTCGGCGAGCACCTCCTCGGCAACGGCCACCGCGGGCCATCCCCAGGCGGCCGCCTGCGCCGCCACCTTCCCGCCGCCGCGCACCGGATCGACCGCCAGCGCGGGCACCCCGGCGCCGAGCGCGAACACCAGGCCGTGCAACCGGGTCGTGACCACCACGTCGGTGCGCGCCACGAGCGCCGCGAACCGCTCCGGAGTGCCGCAGTGGCGCCACGAACCCGGATCCAGCCGGGTGTCCAGCTCGACCGGCGCGCACGCGACCCCGGCCAGCCAGGACCGCAGCACCCGGTGCACGTCCTCGTGCCGACCGCGCCCGCCGTACTCCGGTTGGCCACCGGCGAGCACGATCCCCGCCACCGGGACCTCGGCGCGCCCCACCTCCGCGGCCAGGTCGACCACGGGCGGGCTGCCGGGTGCGTCGCGCGGCAGCACCCGGTGGAAGCCGGTCACGACCGGGTCCGACCAGTCGAGCACGGACGCGCCCACCGCGATGCGCCGGGCGCGCGGGAACAGCCGGTGGACCTCGCGCACCTGCGCGCCGTGCAGCGGTCCGCACGCGAACACCACGACCTCGTAGTCGCGCCGCGCCGCCTCCGCCACGGTCAGCTCCCCGGGCCGGAAACCGGGGCTCCAGGCGACGTCGCAGCGGAACCCGGCCGAGGCGGCGGCACCGGCAACCGCCTCGGCGGCGGCGACATCACCCGCAGTCGCCTCCCCGTGCAGGAAGCTCGCCCAGCCGAGGACCAGGACCCGCATGCGCACTCCCTCCGGTTCGACCCCCACGTGGGCCTACCCGGTCGCGGGCGGCGCTACCCCCGGGTTTCGTCGCGGCGCGCGCGGGGGTACTCGGCTCATCGGGTCGGGGCTCATCGGGTCGGGGCTCATCGGGTCGGGCTCACTGGGCTGGGGGCTCACCGGGTCGAGGACTCATCGGGCTCGGTTCGCACCCGGCCCGGGGAGGAGGAACCGTTGTCCCACAGGCACTTCCGCCGCGCGGTGGTCACCGGCGGCGCGGGATTCCTCGGCGCGCACCTGTGCCGATCACTGGTCGAGACCGGCACCGACGTGCTCTGCGTGGACGACTTCAGCACCGGCGACCCGCGCAACGTCGCCGACCTCGCCGGGTCCGACCGCTTCCGGGCGGTGCGCCACGACGTCACCGAGCCGTGGGAGGTCCCCGGCCCGGTGGACCTGGTGGCGCACCTGGCCTCGCTCGCCTCACCCGAGCACTACCAGCGCCTGCCGGTCGAGACCATCCTCGTCGGCGGCAGCGGATGCCGGAACGCGCTGGAACTGGCGGCGGCCAAGGGGGCGCGCTTCGTGCTCACCTCCACCAGCGAGGTCTACGGCGACCCGCGCGAGCACCCGCAGCGGGAGAGCTACTGGGGCAACGTCAACCCGATCGGCCCGCGCGCGGTGTACGACGAGGGCAAGCGCTACGCCGAGGCGTTGACGCTCGCGTTCGCGCGGCAGCGCGGCGTGGACGCCGGGATCGTGCGCCTGTTCAACACCTACGGGCCGGGCATGGCCGAGGACGACGGGCGCATGGTGCCGTCGTTCATCCGCAGCGCCCTGCGCGGCGATCCGCTGGTGGTCCTCGGTTCCGGCGAGCAGACCCGATCGCTGTGCTGGGTCGGCGACACCGTGCGCGGCATCCTCGACCTCGCGCGCCACGGCGGCACCGGCCCGATCAACATCGGCAACCCGGACGAGCGGACCGTTCTCGACGTCGCCGAGCTCGTCCGCGAGCTCACCGGAACCCGCTCGGCGATCGAGCACCGCAGCGCCGCCACCGACGACCCGGCACGCCGCTGCCCGGACATCGCACTGGCCGCGACGCTGCTGGGCTGGACGCCGCGCGTCGAGCTGCGCACCGGTCTGCGGTGGGCCGTCGAGGGGCTCGCCGCGGAGTGGGGGCTACCGCTGCCCGCCGCCGGACGCAGCGCGGTCGGCCGGTGACGCGGCCGTCGACCGGACCGCCCGGCGACCGGGTGCGGCCGGCCGGTTTTGCCGCGGCTCGGCCGGGAAACCCCGCGCGGCGGACGGTTCCACGACCACGACCGGAGGAAGTTCGGCGATGGTGAGCTGGCAGAGCAGGCTGACGATCGGCAAGTACCGGCTGACCCGGCGCAAGCGCGTGTTCGCCGACCCGGCACTGCTGCGCCGCAGCGCCGAGAGCCACGAATCCGAGCACGCGCAGCTGCCGGCGTCGTTCCGCGACCGGTTCGAGGTCACCGAGCTCGACGTGGACGGCCACTCCTGCTACACGATCGCGCCGCTGGAACCCCGCAGCCCGCGGCACGTGCTGTACCTGCACGGCGGCGCCTACGTGCACCAGATCGAGGGCGCCCACTGGGATTTCATCGATCGCCTGATCGCCCGCACCGGCGCGACGGTGTCGGTGCCGATCTACCCGCTCGCACCGGCGCACCGGTACTCGGAGACCCTGCCGATGGTGTGGTCGTCGTTCCAGCGCACCGCCGCCACCGCCGCGCCGGAGGACCAGGTGGTGATGGGCGATTCGGTCGGCGGCGCGCTGAGCCTGCACCTCGCGCAGCGCTGCGCCGAGCTCGGTCTCCCCCAACCCGGTCGCCTCGTGCTCATCTCGCCGTGGCTGGACATCGCGGTGAGTCACCCGTCGATGCCCGCGCTCGACCGACAGGACCCGTACCTGGCCATCGCCGGGCTGCGCGAGGCCGGGCTGCTCTACGCGGGAGATCTCGACCCGCACGACCCGCGGGTGAGCCCGCTGTACGGGCGGCTCGGCGGCCTGGCGCCGATGCGGGTGCTCAGCGGCACCCGGGATGTGCTGCTGTCCGACGCGCGGCGGCTGGAGGCCCTCGCCCGCGCGAACGGTGCCGCGATCGACTACGAGGAGTACGAGGGCATGTTCCACGGCTGGATCCTGCAACGGCTTCCGGAGGCGCGGCACGCCCTCGACCGGACCGTGGACTTCCTGCGCGACGGGGCGGCGAACTCCCGCTGATCCCGGCTCCGCGCCTGGTCGGGACGCGACGCCGCGGATCCGGAACGCGGCATTTCCGCTCTGTGCGGGGAAAAATGGCGGTGCCGGGCCGGAGGCCGCGGTTTGGGAGAGCCGCTTCGTTGGGTAGCGATGTGGTGCGGGTCCTTCGACTTCCGGAGGAACGCGGCAGGAATCCTTCCGAAGTCCCGGAGGTCCGATCGTGCGCGTCCTCGGCATCAACGCGGTCTTCCACGACCCGTCCGCCGCGCTCGTGGTGGACGGGGAAGTCGTCGCGGCGGCGGAGGAGGAGCGCTTCTCCCGCCGCAAGCACGGGAAGGAACCGGTGCCGTTCGCGGCCTGGGAACAACCGGTGCGGGCCGCCGCCTGGTGCCTGCGGGACGCGGGCCTCGAACCCGGTGAGCTCGACGCGGTCGCGTGCTCCTACGACCCGTCGCTGGTCGACCGGGACGCGCCGGACATCTACCCGGCCTGGGAGTGGCTGCGCACGACCTACGCCGAGCACGCGCCCCGGTTCCTCGCGACGGCGCTGCCCGGGTTGCCGCCCGAGCGGGTGCGGTTCGTGCTGCACCACGTGGCGCACGCCGCGTCCGCCGGACTCGCCGCGCCGTGGCCGGACTGCGCGGTGCTCACCGTCGACGGCAGGGGCGAGAGCACGTCGATGCTCGCCGGGCACTACCGCGGCGGTCGGCTGGAAGTGCTGGCGCAGCAACGACTTCCGCACTCGCTCGGCCTGATGTACGAGGACCTGACCGAACACCTCGGGTTCCGCCGCTCCAGCGACGAGTACAAGGTGATGGCGCTGGCCGCCTACGCCGAACCCGAGTTCCTCCCCGAACTCACCGAGCGGATCCGTTGCGGCGGCGGAGGTTTCGAGGTCGACCCCGTCGACTGGAACCGCTGGGCGCCGCGCCGCGCACCGGGGGCCGAACTGTCCGAAGTGCACGCGAAGCTCGCCGCCAGCGCGCAGGCCCGCGTCGAGGAAGTGCTGCTGGACCTGGCGAACTGGCTGGGGGAGCGCACCGGTGCCGACGCCCTCGCGCTCGCCGGTGGGGTGGCGCTGAACTGCGTGGCGAACACCCGGATCGCCGCCGACGGACCGTTCGAGCACGTGTGGGTGCAGCCCGCCGCCGGGGACGCGGGCACCGCGCTCGGCGCCGCGCTGCACGTCGCCGCCGAACGCGGACCGGTCGCGCCGATGGCCGGCGCCGACCTCGGCCGCGGCTTCACCGACGCCGAACTGCAGGCCTGCCTGGAGGCGGCGCGGCTGCCGTACGAGAAGCCCGACGACGTCGGGGCCGAAGTCGCCGCCGCGTTGGCGCGCAACGAGGTCGTCGCCTGGTTCCAGGGGCGGTCGGAGTTCGGACCGCGCGCGCTGGGCCACCGCTCGCTGCTGGCGCACCCGGGCCACGCGGACAACCTCGAACGGCTCAACGAGATCAAGGGGCGCGAGCAGTTCCGGCCGGTCGCCCCGATGGTCCGGGCCGAACGGGCCGGGGAGCTGTTCGCCCGCGGGCCGATCCCCAGTCCGCACATGCTGTTCGTGCACGACGTCGTCGAGCGCTGGCGGGACCGCATCCCGGCCGTGGTGCACGTGGACGGCACCGCGCGGATCCAGACCGTCGACGGCGACCGGGAACCGCTGCTCGCGCGGATGCTGAGCGCGTTCGAGGCCGAGACCGGGCTGCCGGTGGTGGTCAACACCAGCTTCAACACGGCGGGCCGCCCGATGGTGGACGGCCCGGTGGACGCGCTGGAGTGCTTCGGTTCCTCGCCGATCGACGTGCTCGCGCTCGGCCCGTTCGTGGTGCACCGCGGGAGGTGGGCGCGATGAGCGAGGCGGTGTACTCCGTGGTCGTCCCCACCGTGGGGCGGCCGAGCCTGCGCACCCTGCTGCACGCGTTGGAAGCCGCCGACGGCGTCCCACCGCGGGAGATCGTCGTCGTCGACGACCGCGCGAACCCCGCGCCACCGCTGGCGCAGGGCGTGGGCGTCACCACGCTGCGGGTCGTCCGCACCGGCGGTCGGGGGCCGGCCGGGGCCCGCAACGCGGGATGGCGGGCGACCGGCACCGAATGGGTGGTGTTCCTGGACGACGACGTCGTGCCGGACGAGGACTGGAAGCGGCGGTTGCAGCACGACCTCGCCGCGCTGCCCCCGGAGGTCGCGGCCTCGCAGGCGCGCATCGAGGTCCCGCTCCCGCGGGACCGGCGGCCGACGGACTGGGAGCGCAACGTCGCGGGGCTCGCCGGGGCGTGGTGGATCACCGCGGACATGGCCTACCGCCGGGACGCGCTGGTGCGGTCCGGCGGGTTCGACGAGGACTTCCCGCGCGCCTACCGGGAGGACGCCGATCTGGCGCTGCGGGTGCGCGCCACCGGCAGGCGGCTGGTCGCCGGGAGCCGCACCACCCGCCACCCGGTCCCGCCCGCCGGGTTCACCGCCAGCGTGCGGGCGCAGCGCGGCAACGCCGACGACGTGCTGATGCGGCGCAAGCACGGGCGCGGCTGGCGCACCAGGATCGGTGAAGGACCCGGCAGGTTGCCCGCGCACCTGCTGACCACGGGCGCCGCGGTGCTGGCGCTGCTCACCGCCAAGCACCCGCTGCCGAGCCGCACCGCCGCCGCCGTCTGGGCGCTGGCGACCGCCGAGTTCGCGCTGCGGCGCATCCTCCCCGGGCCGCGCACCGCGGCGGAGATCACCCGCATGGTGGTGACGAGCGCGCTGATCCCGCCGGTCGCGGTCCGGCACCGCGCCCGCGGCGAGCTGGCGCGGTCGCGGCCCCGGCGGAGCACGCCCGCCGCGGTGCTGTTCGACCGCGACGACACCCTCATCCGGGACGTGCCGTACAACGGTGAACCCGCGCTGGTCGAACCGGTGGCCGGGGCGGAGGCGGCGCTGCGGCGGCTGCGCGAGCGGGGGCTGCGGATCGGCGTGATCAGCAACCAGTCCGGCATCGCCCGGGGCCTGCTGGACGAGGCGCAGGTCGCCGCCGTCAACGACGCGGTGGAGCGGCGCCTCGGCCCGTTCGGCACCTGGCAGGTGTGCCCGCACGACGACGCGGCGCGCTGCACCTGCCGCAAACCGGAGCCGGGCATGGTCGAAGAAGCCGCTGCGGCGATCGACGTGGCGCCCGCGGACTGCGTCGTCGTCGGTGACACGGGAGCCGACGTGGAAGCGGCGCTCGCCGCCGGGGCCCGCGCCATCCTGGTGCCGACCGCGCGCACCCTGCCCGCCGAGATCCGCTCCGCCCACCGGCGCGCCGAGGTCGCCGCCACCCTCGGCGAGGCCGTGGACCGGGTCCTGGGGGCCGCGCGATGAGCGCCCCCGTCCTGCTCGTGCGCTCCGACAACGTCGGCGACGTGCTGCTGGCCGGACCCGCCGTGCGGGCCGTGGCCGCGCACGAACGGGAGGTCGTGCTGCTCGCCGGGCCGCGCGGCCGGGCCGGCGCCGAACTGCTGCCCGGCGTGGACCGGGTGGTCGAGTGGTGCGTCCCGTGGATCGACCCGGAGCCCGGCGCGGTCGACCCGGCGCAGGTGCGGCGGTTCGTCGAGCTGATCGGTTCCATCGGTCCGCGCGCCGCGCTCGTGTTCACCTCCTTCCACCAGTCGGCGCTGCCGCTGGCGCTGCTGCTGCGGATGGCGGGCGTCGGCTGGATCGGCGCGATCAGCGAGGACTACCCGGGTTCGCTGCTGGACCTGCGCCACCGCGTCGAGGGCGATCCGCCGGAGTCCGAGCGGGCCCTGTCGCTGGCGCGGGCCGCCGGGTACGCGCCGCCGCCCGGCGACGACGGCGGGCTCGCGGTGCGGCGGCCGCTGCCGGACGTCTCCGGGCTGGTGGGCGAACCGGGCTACGTGGTGCTGCACCCCGGCGCGACCGCGCCCGCGCGGCAGTGGCCCACCGAGCACTGCGCCGCCGCCGTGCGCGCGCTGGCCGCCGCCGGGCACCGGGTCGTGGTGACCGGGGCGCCGCAGGAGAAAGCCCGCACCGCGCTGGTGGCGGGCGAGGACGGGCTGGACCTGGGCGGTCGCACCGACCTCGCCGGGTTGGGCGCGGTGCTGGACGGCGCCGACGTCGTGGTCGCGCCCAACACCGGGCCCGCGCACCTGGCGGCCGCGGTCGGCACGCCGGTGGTGTCCCTGTTCGCGCCCGTGGTGCCCGCCGAGCGCTGGGCGCCGCACGGGGTGCCGGTGGAGCTGCTCGGCGACCAGGGCGCGCCGTGCCGCGGCACCCGGGCCCGGGACTGCCCGGTGCCCGGGCACCCCTGCCTGTCCGGGGTCGGCCCCGACGAGGTGCTGCGGGCCGTGGAGCGGTTGCGGGGGGCGGTGCGGTGCGAATCCTGATCTGGCACGTGCACGGCGCGTGGACCACGTCGTTCGTGCAGGGCGACCACACCTACCTGGTGCCGGTGACGCCGCGGCGGGACGCCGACGGCCGCGGCCGCGCGCGGACCTACCGGTGGCCGGAGCGGGCCGTCGAGGTCGCCCCGGAGCAGCTGCGCACCGCCGAGGTCGACGTGGTGGTGCTGCAACGGCCCCGCGACCTGGAGCTCACCGAGCGGTGGCTCGGGCGCAAGCCCGGCGTGGACGTCCCGGCGGTGTACGTGGAGCACGACACCCCGCGCGGCGCCCCCGTCGACTCCGCGCACCCGGTGGCCGGGCGCGCGGACATCCCGCTCGTGCACGTCACCCACTTCAACTCGGTGTTCTGGGACAACGGCCGCGCACCCACCACCGTCATCGAGCACGGCGTCGTCGACCCCGGACCCCGCTACACCGGCGAGGAACCGCGGGCGGGCGTCGTCGTCAACGACCCGGTGCGGCGGGCCCGGATCACCGGCGCCGACCTGCTGCCGCGGTTCGCGGCGGCCGCACCGCTCGACGTGTTCGGCATGCGCGTCACCGAGCTCCCCGGGCACCTGGGCCTGGACCCGGAGCGCGTGCGCGCGCACGAGGACCCGCCGCAGCGGGAGATGCACCGCGCGCTGGCCCGCCGCCGCCTCTACCTGCACCCGTACCGGTGGACGTCGCTCGGGCTGGCGCTGGTCGAAGCGATGCACCTCGGCATGCCGGTCGTCGCGCTGGCCACCACCGAGGCGGTCGAGGCGGTCCCGGCCGACGCCGGGGTGCTCTCCACCGATCCGGGGGCGCTCGTGGTCGCGGTGCGGGCGTTGCTCGCGGACGCGGACCTGGCGCGCGAGATGGGCGGGGCCGCCCGCCGCGCGGCGCTCCGCCGCTACCCGCTCAGCCGGTTCCTGGCCGACTGGGACGTGCTCCTCAAGGAGGTGACGGCATGAGGTTCGACCTGGTCTCCGAGCACGCGAGCCCGCTGGCCGCGCTCGGCGGCGCCGACGCGGGCGGGCAGAACGTGCAGGTGGCGGCGCTCGCCGCGGAACTGGGGCGCCGCGGCCACGAGGTCGTGGTGCACACCAGGCGGGACTCCCCGGAGCAGCCGCCGAACGTGCGCGCCGCCGCCGGGGTGACCGTCGCGCACGTGGACGCCGGCCCGCCCCGCCCGCTGCCGAAGGACGAACTCCTGCCGCACATGGCCGAGTTCGGCGACCGTCTCGCCGACCGCTGGGCGGTGCGGCCACCGGACCTGGTGCACGCGCACTTCTGGATGAGCGGGGTGGCGGCGCACCGCGGTGCCGCCGGGCTCGACGTCCCGGTGCTGCAGACCTTCCACGCGCTGGGCTGGGTCAAGCGCGCCCACCAGGGTGCCGAGGACACCAGCCCCCCGGAGCGGGAGGCCGTCGAGGCCCGGCTCGCCCGGGACGCGGACCTGGTGCTGGCGACCTGCTCGGACGAGGTCCGGGAGCTGGTGGCGATGGGCGCGCCGCGGCACCGGCTGCGGGTGGTGCCCTGCGGCATCGACCTGGACGTGTTCGCCCCCGGCCCGCGGCCCGAGCGCGGCGGGCGCCCCCGCATCCTCAGCATCGGCCGCCTGGTGGAGCGCAAGGGCGTGGACACCGCGATCCGCGCGCTCGCCGAGATCCCCGACGCCGAGCTCGTCGTCGTCGGCGGGCCGGGCGCCGCCGAGTGGGACGCCGACCCGGAGGTGGCGCGGCTGCGCGACGTCGCCGCGCGGCACGGGGTGCGCGACCGGGTCCGCTTCGCCGGTCAGGTGCCGCACGACGAGACGCCGGACTGGTACCGCTCGGCGGACGTGGTGGTCAGCGTCCCCTGGTACGAGCCGTTCGGGACGGTGCCGCTGGAGGCGATGGCCTGCGGCACGCCGATCGTGGTCACCTCGGTCGGCGGGCACCTGGACACCGTGGTGCAGGACGGCACCGGCCTGTTCGTCCCACCGCGCGACCACCACGGGCTGGCGCGCGAGCTGCGGTCCCTGCTCGCCGACCGGGGTCGCCGGGACCGGCTCGGCGCGGCCGGTGCGGCGCGGGTCCGGGAACGCTACGGCTGGGCGGGCCTCGCCGACGAGGTGGAGACCGCCTATCGGGGGGCGGTGCGCCGCCGGGCGCCGCTGCCCGCGCGGACGGGAGGCGCGCGATGATCGAACGGCACTTCGCGGACCTGGCCGACGCCGCTGCGCGCACCAGCGCCTCGGCGGCCACGATCGAGCAGTGGGGGCGGCGGCTCGCCGACGTCCTCGGCTCCGGCGGCAGGCTGCTCGCCTGCGGGAACGGGGGCAGCGCCGCCGAGGCCCAGCACCTCACCGGCGAGTTCGTGGGCCGGTTCCTGCACGAGCGCAGGCCGTACTCGGCGATCTCGCTGCACGCCGAGACCTCCGCGCTCACCGCCGTGCTCAACGACTACGGCGAGCAGGAGATGTTCGCCCGCGGGGTCCGGGCGCACGGCCGCCGCGGTGACGTGCTCATCGCGCTGTCCACCAGCGGCCGCAGCCAGAACGTGCTGGCCGCGGTCAAGAGCGCGCACGAGATCGGCATGACCACCTGGGCGTTGACCGGGCCCGCGCCGAACACGCTCGCCGCGATCTGCGACGGGGCCGTGGCGGTGGAGTCGCCGAGCACCGCCACCGTGCAGGAGCTGCACCTGGCCCTGGTCCACGCGCTGTGCTCGGTGTTCGACGAGGTGACCGGGGTGACCGCGGGAGGGGGGCGTTGACCGTGCGGCGAGGACCTCTGGTGGTGGTCGGCGACGTGCTGCTGGACGTCGACGTGCACGGCAGCGCCCGGCGCACCTGCCCGGACGCGTCCGCGCCGGTCGTCGACGTGGCGAGCCGCGAGCGGCGTCCGGGCGGTGCCGGGCTGGCGGCCTCGATCGCCGCCCGCGCGAACGCGGAGGTCGTGCTGGTCACCGGCGTCGGCGGGCAGGCGGGTGCGGACGTGGTGCGGCTGCTCGGGGACCGGGTGCGGCTGGCCGGTCTGCCGTTCTCCGGGGAGACCCCGGGCAAGACCCGCATCCGCTCCGGCGGGCGGACGTTGCTGCGCGCCGATTCCGGCGACGGGCGGGTCCTGGACGGGCCGCTGGACCCGGAGCTGCCGGGGCTGCTCCGCTCCGCGGGCGCGGTGCTGGTCTCCGACTACGGGCGCGGTGCCACCGCGAACCCGTTCCTGCGGCGGGCGCTGCGGCAGCTGCCCGCGGACGTCCCGCTGGTGTGGGACCCGCACCCGCGCGGTGGCGTGCCGGTCGGCCGCGCCGACCTCGTCGTACCGGACCTGGCCGAGGCCGTCGCGTTCACCGGCGGGTCCGATGTGGACGATCCCGCGCTGCTCGCCCGCGCCCTGCTGCGGCGGTGGGGGTGCGGCGGGGTCGCGGTCACGCTCGGCGCCGCCGGAGCGGTGGTGGTGCCGCAGGCGGTCACCGGCCGGATCCCGGTGCAGCCGGCCCCGCCCGGCGCGGACGCGTGCGGCTCGGGGGACTGCTTCGCGGTGATCACCGCGCTCGCCCTCGCCGACGGGGCCGATCCGGTGGAGGCGGTGACCGAGGGGGTGCGGCGGGCCGGCCGGTTCGTCGCCTCCGGCGGTGCCGCGCAGCTGTCCGAACCGGAACCGCGCCCCGGCAACGGCGGCACCGGCACCGCGTTCGAGGTGGCGGAGCGGGTGCGGCGCGACGGCGGGCGGCTCGTCGTCACCGGCGGCTGCTTCGACCTGCTGCACCCGGGGCACGTGCGGCTGCTGGAACGCGCGCGGGAGCTCGGCGACGCGCTGGTGGTCTGCCTCAACTCGGACGACTCGGTGCGGCGGATCAAAGGGGCGCACCGCCCGCTGGTCGGCCACGCCGACCGCAAACGGCTGCTGGAGGCGCTCGAATCGGTCACCGCGGTCGTCGTGTTCGACGAGAGCTCGCCGTGCGCGCTGCTGGAACGGCTGCGGCCCGACGTGTGGGTCAAGGGCGACGACTACGACGTGGCGACGCTGCCCGAAGCCGAGGTGGTGCACCGCCACGGCGGGCGCACGGTCCTGGTGCCGCAGATCGCCGGGTATTCGACGAGCCGGCTGCTGACCTCGCTGCGGTCGGCCGGGTGAACGACGGGAGGAGGATCGATGGAACCGGTGGGGAACGTGCTCATCACCGGTGGGGCGTCCGGCTTGGGCGCCGCCACCGCGCAGGAGGTCCGTGACCAGGGCGGCACGCCGCTCGTGCTCGACCGCGTCGAGCCGGAGCTGGACGTGCCGCACGTCCGGGCCGACCTCGCCGACCGGGCGGCGACCGAACGGGCCGTGCACCGGCTGGTGGAACTCGCCGGGGGCCGCCTGGACGGGGTGTTCACCGCCGCGGGCATCGACTCGTGCGGCGCGCTGGACGCGGTGCCCGCCGCGGAGTGGGAGCGCGTCGTCCAGGTCAACCTGCTGGGCACGGTCGCGGTGGTGCGCTGCGCGCTGCCGCACCTGAAGGAGAGCGCGGGCCGGGTGGTCACCTGCTCGTCGACGCTCGGGCTCAAGGCGGTGCCGGACGCGACGGCGTACTGCGCCTCGAAGTTCGGCGTGCTCGGGTTCTCGCGGGCGTTGGCCGCGGAGACCGCGGGCGCGGTCGGGGTCACCACGCTGGTGCCGGGCGGGATGCACACCTCGTTCTTCGACGGACGCGACGAGCAGTACAAGCCGCCGCCGGACGCGAAGCTCAACCGGCCGGAGGACGTGGCCCGCACCGTGCTGTTCGCGCTGCGCCAACCGGCCGGCTGCGAGGTGCGGGAGCTGGTGGTGTGCTCCTCGGAGGAGGGCTCGTGGCCGTGACGGGGACCGCGCTGGTGCTGCGCGCGCTGGGGCTCGGCGACCTGCTCACCGCCGTCCCCGCGCTGCGCGCGCTGCGCCGGGCCCACCCCGGCCACCACCTGGTGCTGGCGGCACCGCGCTGGCTGGCCGGGCTGGCGCACCGCACCGGAGCCGTCGACGAGGTGCACCCGACCGGTTCCCCGGAGGCGTTCTGCTGGGGCCGGCCGCCGCCGGACCTCGCGGTGAACCTGCACGGCCACGGGCCGGGGAGCATCGACGCGCTGCTGTCCAGCGGAGCCCGCCGGGTGCTGACCCACCGGCACCGCGCGCACCCGGAACTGGACGGCCCCCGCTGGCTGGACGAGCAGCACGAGGTGCACCGGTGGTGCCGGTTGCTGCGCCACGGCGGTGTGCCCGCCGACCCGGACGACCTGCTGCTGCCGGTCCCCGGCGGGGCGCGGCGCGACGTCGTGCTCGTGCACCCCGGGGCCTCCCACGGCGCCCGCCGCTCGCCGCCGGAGCGGTTCAGCGCGGTCGCGGGCGAACTGGCCGGGCGGGTGCCGGAAGTGCTGATCACCGGCAGCGGGGCGGAGCGGTCGCTGGCGCTGGAGGTCGCCCGCCGCGCCGGGCTCCCGGACTCCGCGGCCGTCGCCGGGCGGACCGACCTGCTCGAACTGGCCGCGCTGGTGGGCCGCGCCCGGCTCGTGGTGTGCGGCGACACCGGGATGGCGCACCTGGCCACCGCGTCCGGCACGCCCTCGGTGGTGCTGTTCGGCCCGGTCCCGCCGCGCCGCTGGGGCCCGCCCGAGCAGGGGCCGCACACGGCGCTGTGGGCCGGGACGACGGGGGACACGTTCGCGGAGCAACCCGACCCCGGCCTGCTCCGGATCCCGGTGGGCGAGGTGCTGGCGGCCGCGGACGCGCGCCTGGCTCCCGCTCCCGTCGCGGAGGCCGGCCGATGAGCGCCCGCGTCCTGCTGGCGGGCGGCGGCGCGCCAGCCGCAGCCACCGCAGACGCCCTGACCGCCCTCGGCCACCACGTCACCGGTCCGTTCGACGCGGACCCGCCGCCGGAGGGACCGGCGCCGGACCTCGGAGTGGTGTGCGGCGCACGGGCGGGCATCGACGTGCTGCGGCGGCGCCTGCCGCGCGGCGCGGTCGTGCTGAACTGCTGCGCCCCGCCGTGGGAATCGACCGCCCGGCTGGCGTCCCGGCTGGGCCGGGCGGACCTGCTCGCCGTGAGCAACCCGCCCCGCGCCGCCGAATCGGCCGCCGAGTTCCTGCACCCGGAGCTGGTGGTGCTCGGCGCCGCCACCGCGGCCGCGGCCGATGTGGCCGACGAGCTGTACCGGGGCGTGGCCGCGCCGCGGTTGCGCACCGACGCGGCCACCGCGGACCTGCTGCCGCAGGCGGTGGACGGGTACCTCGCGGTCCGGCGAGCCTTCACCGACGAGCTCACCGCGCTCTGCTCGGCGCTCGGCGCCGACATCGGCAGCGTCGCGGAGGCGTTGTCCTACGACGCCCGCACCGGCCGGGCGCCCTTGACGCCCGCGGTGGACGACGGCGCTGCGCTCGCCGAGCGCGCGTACCGCCGCCCGGCGAGCTGAGCGGGGCGGGAACCGTTGCGCGGCAAGCGGATCCTCGTCGTCGGCACCGGTTACGTCGGGCTGACCACCGGCGCGTGCCTGGCCTCGCTGGGGCACCGCGTGGTGTGCAGCGACGTGGACGCGGCGAAGGTCGAGCGGTCCTCCCGCGGGGAGATCGACCTGCTCGAACCCGGCCTGGCCGACCTGGTGCGCGACGGGGTCGCCGCGGGCCGGCTGGAGTTCGCCGTCGGTTCGGCGCGCGCGGCCGCCCGGTCCGAGGTGGTGTTCCTGTGCGTGCCCACCCCGATGGGCGCGGGCGGCGCCGCCGACCTGCGCGCGGTCGAGGCGGTGGTCGCGGAGATCGGCGACCGGGTGCCGCGCGGCGGGCTGCTGGTGGCGAAGTCGACGGTCCCGGTGGGCACCTCGGCGCGGGTGGCCCGGCTGCTCGGCCGGGACGACGTGGGGGTGGTCAGCAACCCCGAGTTCCTCCGCGAGGGGTCCGCGGTGCGCGACTTCCTGCACCCGGACCGGATCGTGCTCGGCTCCGACGACCCGGCCGCCGTGGAGCGGGTCGCCGCGCTGTACGCGGCGGTGGACACACCGGTGGTGCGCACCGGCGCGGCCAGCGCGGAACTCGTCAAGTACGCGGCGAACTGCTTCCTGGCGACGAGGCTGTCCTACGTGAACGCGCTCGCCGCCCGGTGCGAGCGCGCCGGCGCGGACATCGCCGACCTCACCGCGGCGATGGGACGGGACCACCGCATCGGCCCGGAGTTCCTGCGCCCGGGGCCGGGCTGGGGCGGGTCCTGCCTGCCGAAGGACGCGGCGGCGCTGCTGCGGCTCGCGGAGGCCGCGGGCACCGGTTTTCCCGCGCTGCGCGCGGCGATCGACGCCAACGCGCGGCAGCGGGCGCGCATGGTGCGCAAGGTCGCCGCCGCGTGCGGGTCCGGCTCGGCGCGGTCGCTGCGCGGGGTGCGGCTGGGGCTGCTCGGGCTCACCTTCAAGGCGGGCACGAACGACCTGCGGGACTCGCCGGCCCTGGCGGTGGCGCGGGCGCTGGCCGCCGAGGGCGCCGAACTCGTCGCCTGCGACCCGGCGCTGCGGCCCGGCGCGGCCGAGGTCGGTGCGGACGTGCGGCTGGTCGCCGACCCGTACCGGGCCGCGGCGGGCGCGGCGGGGCTGGTGCTGCTCACCGAATGGCCCGAGTTCCGCTCGCTCGACTGGCGGCGGCTCGCGGCATCGCTGGCGCGCCCGGTGGTCGTCGACACCCGGGACCACCTCGATCCGGCGGTGCTGCGGCGGGCGGGGCTGCGCTGGCGCGGTGTGGGGCGTCCGCCGGTGGATCCGGGCTGAACGCGGGCCGCGCGGGCTGAACGCAGGTGGCCGATCCGGGCTGAGCGCAGGCCGTGCGGCTCCGGGCTGAGCGCGCGCCGCAGTCGAACACGCCCAGTGCTCAATTCTCCCCGCCAGCGTCCCGCTTCACCCTTTCGAGCAGGGAATTCGGGAGAGCGCGAACACAAATTGTGCCGATCTCGGGAGTCGCCTCGTCACGGTGGAGCGCGGTCCAGGTGCCTGCTCACCCCCGGTGACGTCGAGCCCCTGGCCGGAGTTGACCCCCGATCGGCCCGAGGACTGGATCGTGCGCTCTGCACTGACGACGATGTTCCAAGCGCTGCGCCACCGCAACTACCGCCGCTGGGCGACCGCCGACTTCGTGTCGGTCACCGGTGCGTGGATGCAGAACCTCGGCCTGAACTGGCTGGTGCTGACCAAGACCGGGTCGGCGAGCCTGCTCGGGCTCTCCCTGCTGTTCCAGGCCGTTCCGGCGCTGCTGCTGGGCCCGTGGGCCGGCACCGTCGCCGACCGCTGGCCCGCGCGCCGCGTCCTGGTGGTCACCCAATCGCTGCACGTGCTGCTGGCGCTGGCGCTGGCGGGCGCGGCGATGTGGGACGCGCCGCTGGCGGTGATCTACGGCAGCGCCGTGCTCACCGGGCTGGTCACCGTGTTCGACGGTCCGGCGCTGGGGCGGTTCGGTTCCCAGCTGGTGCCGCGCGACACCTTGGGCAACGCGCTCGGCCTCGGCTCGATCCTGAGCTCCGGCGGCCGGATCCTCGGCATGAGCCTGGCGGGCGCGCTGGTCGCGTTCACGGGGGAACCGATGCTGTTCGTGCTCAACGCAGCGAGCTTCGCCGGGGTGATCGCGGTGATCTGCCTCGTGCGCGAGGAGGAGATGTTCTCGCTCGCGGAGAGCCCGCCGGAGCGCAGCGGCGTCAAGGAGGGCGCCCGCTACGTGCTCGGCAGCGGACCGCTGCTGGTGCTGTTCGCGCTGACCTTCGTGCTCTCCAGCCTGGGCCGGAACTACCAGGTCACGATGGCGGCGATGAGCGAAGGACCGCTCGGCGCCGGGCCCGTCGGCTACAGCGTGCTGTCCGTGGTGTTCGCGGTGGGCACGGTCATCGGCGGTTTCCTGGCCGCCTCCCGGCAGGAGCTGACGTTGCGGCTGCTGCTGGTCATGGCGGTGGCGACGAGCGTGCTGCAGGCGGTGGCGGGTTCCGCGTCGAACCTGGTGGTGTTCGCGCTGGTGCTGCTGCCGATCGCTGCGGGCGCGGTGGTGATCGACACCGCGGCCAGCACCCGCATGCAGCTGGACTCCGCGGAGGAGATGCGCGGTCGCGTCCTCGCCGCCAAGGGCATGGTGACCGCGGCCTCCGGCGCCGTCGGTGGCCCGGTGCTGGGCTGGCTGTCCGAGCACGCCGGGCCCGGGCGGGCGCTGGAGGTCGCCGGGCTGGCGACCGTCGCGGCCACCGCCCTGGCCTGGTCCCGGTTCGCGAAGATGCGCGAGCGCCGCGAGCTGCCCGCCCACGTCAAGTGGGTGCGGCTGGTGGACGTGCGCACCGAGGACCCCGCCCCCGGGCGCACCCCCGAACCGGCGGCGGGCACCGGTCCGCCCCGCGGACCGCGGAACCCGCGGCCGGTGCATCGGCGCAGCGCGGGTGGCCTACGGGCGGGCGGCCGACGGGCGCGGACCGGCTCCGCGGAACCGGCGGTCCCGGCGGCCGCCGAGCGCTGAGGCTCACCACAGCAGCAGGTCCAGCGCCCTGGTCACGAAGAATCCCGCCAAGAGCAGCACCACCAGCAGGATGACGGCCCACCACACCCACTTCGCGGGCCGGGCCGTCGCCTTCTCGGTGTGCGCGAGCCCGCGGGTGGCCTCCCCGGATTCCGGCGGCGTCTCCCCGGCGGGCACGCCGCCGCCCGGTTCCAGACCGGGCGTGCGGTCCGGGTCGGGATCCGGCGGTGGGGTGGTCTCGTCGTGCGGCATCCTCTCCGGCTAGCCGCGCGGCGCGGACGCGAAACGGTGCGCGGTCAACCCGGCCGGACGGTGCGCTTGTCGCGGACCCGCCCGCGCAGGTCGTGGATGACGACTTCGCCGCCCTCGTAGCGCAGTTCCAGGCAGGCGTCCTCGACCGCGTCGGCCTGGCACGGAACGTGGCGTTCGGCGGCGCCGCCTCCGACGACCTTCCAGCCGTCGCGTTCGGCGGGGACGACGTGCAGCACGCTCATGTGATCCTCTCGTCGTGGTCGCCCTCCAGGCCTTGCCGCCCGCACCGGACGCCAAACCCCGATCACTGGCGCGATCCCACCCCGGTCGTGAGCTCCCGCCACCGGCCGCCGGGGGTGCGGGCGGCCAGTTGCGGAGTCGCCGTGCCGGTGCCGCGCCGCAGGCCGTCCAGCATCTCCAGCACCGCTTCGAGACCGGAGCGGGACGGGCACCACCCCAGCTCCGCCCGGGCGCGGGAGACGTCCATCAGCGGCAGCCGCAGCACCGCGTCGAACAGGTCCGGCGAGGCGGGGACCAGGTGCAGCCGCCAGGCCGCGGCGAGCGCCGCCCGCACCGCTCGCGCCGGGATCCGCACCGGGCGCGTGCCGAAGTGCTCCGCCAGCAGCCGCGGGTCCACCACCGGGTCGGCCGCGACGTTGAACGCGCCGCGGACCGGGTTCCGCACCGCCGCGCGGAACGCCTCGGCGAGGTCCGCGCTGTGCACCGCCTGGAAGCGGAGGCCCGGGACGTCCGGGAAGGCGGGGAACGCGGCGGGGCGGACCAGCCGGCCCGGCACCAGCGGGCCGCCGAACAACCGCCGCTGCTCGGCCGCGGCCCCCGCCTTGAACACGAAACCGGGCCGGAACCGCACGATCCGGGTGTCGCCGCCGCGGTGCTCGAACGCGTCCAGGCAGCGCTCCAGGTACGCCTTCTCCCTGGTGTAGGCCGCACCCGGCCAGCCGTCGGTGGGCCAGTCCTCGTCGACGGTGCGGCCCGGACCGGGGGAGTAGGCGCCCACCGAAGAGGCGTACAGCAGCGCGGGCACCCGCTCCGCCGCGACGGCCTCGAACAACCGCAACCGGCCCAGCACGTTGTTGCGCCACGTCGTGACCGGGTCGTGCGTCGGCTGGAAGATCCACGCCAGGTCGATCACCGCATCGGCGTGGCGCACCCGGCGAGCCAGGTCGTCGCGGGTGATGTCGCACCGCGCGAAGTCCACCCCCGGCAGCCCCCGCGCGGGGACGCGGCGCGCGAGCCCGGTGATCCGGCCGACGCCCGGGTCGGCGGCGAGGGCCGCGACGACGCTCGTGCCGATGTTGCCGGTGGCGCCGACGACGACCACGTGCGGGCCGTCGCGGCGGGGTGACGTGGTCATCGCGGTCTCCACGGTCGTCGATTCCGGTCCCGTCCCGCGTACCCGGCCCCCGCCGGGCACATGCGCCGCGGTTTGCGACGGTGGTCCGCGGGGCAAGCCGGGAGCAGGACGCGGCCGCGGCGAGACGGGAGGCCGGCCATGGACGCCGATCCGACCGGCGGGCAGGACTGCACGATCACCTTCGTGGGCACGGCGACGGTGCTGCTGCGCCTCGGCGAGTTCGCCTTGCTCAGCGACCCGAACTTCGTGCGCCGGGGGCAGTGGGTGCACATCGGGCACGGGCTGCTCACGCGGCGGCGCACCGAACCGGCGATGACGATCGACGAACTGCCCCCGCTGGACGGGCTCGTGCTGTCCCACCTGCACGGCGACCACTTCGACCGGGTCGCCGCGCGCGAGCTGCCCCGCGACCTGCCGATCTTCACCACCCACCACGCGGCGCGACGGCTCGGCCGGACCGGGTTCACCGAACCGGTGCCGCTGCCGCGCTGGGGGCGGGAGACGATGACCAAGGGCGGTGCGCGGCTGACCATCACCTCCCTGCCCGGCAAGCACGCGCGGGGCGTGCTGAGCGCCGTGGTGCCCCCGGTGATGGGCACCCTGGTGGACTACGAGCCGCCGGTGGGGCGCGGGCTCCGGCTCTACCTGACCGGCGACACCCTCGTGCACGACGACCTCGCCGCGATCGGGGAGCGGTTCCCCGGGATCGACGTGGCGCTGGTGCACCTCGGCGGAACCCGGGTGCTCGGGCAGCTGCTCACCATGGACGGGCCGGAAGGGGCCGATCTGCTGGAGCTGCTGCGCCCGAGCAAGGCCGTTCCCATCCACTACGACGACTACGGGCTGTTCAAGTCGCCGCTGTCGGAGTTCGAGCGCGAGGTCCGCCGCCGCGGCATCGCCGGCGTCGAGCACGTGGTGCGCGGGGACTCGCTCGCCCTGTTCGCCCCGGGCGAGGAACCGGGCCCCACCGCCGATCCGGCGCGGGTGACCGTGCGGCGGCGCGCACCGCTCGGCGGGCGGTGACGGGGCGGGACGCGTTCGAGGTGTGTCGATCCCGCGGCCGCGGGTACGCGTGGGTCGGCCCGCGGCGACGACAGGGGGCGCAGCCGGATGAACGAACCTCGGACCTCGATCCCCGGCGTGACGATGGGCGTGGAGGAGGAGTTCCTGCTGCTCGACGCCCGTTCGGCGCGCCCGGTCCCGCGTGCGGGCGACGTGCTCGCGGACGCGGGCGCGCTGCCGGGCCGCGCCGAGGGCGCCACGTTCCAGCCGGAACTGCACCGCAGCCAGGTGGAGGCCGCGACCGGCCGGTGCACGACCGCGGAGGCGCTGCGCGCCCAGCTGGTGGACGACCGCCGCCGCCTGGCCACCGCGGCGGCCGGGCGGGACGCGATGCTGGTGTCCGCCGGTACGCCGGTGCTGGACGGCCCGCCGCCCGGGATCACCGATGAGGCCCGCTTCGCCCGCATCGCGGACGCCTACGCGACCGTGATGACCGAGTACCAGGCGTGCGGGTGCCACGTGCACGTGGCGGTCCCGGACGAGGAGGCGGCGGTCGGGGTGGTGAACCACCTGCGGCCGTGGCTGCCGACCTTGCTGGCGCTGACGGTGAACTCGCCGTTCCACCGGGGCCGGGACACCGGCTGCGCGAGCTGGCGGATGGTGCAGCAGCTGGGCTTCCCCGGTTCGGGCGTCCCACCGCGGTTCGACTCCGCCGCGGCCCACCGCGACGAGGTCGCGCGGCTGGTGGACTGCGGGAGCCTGGTGGATCCGGAGATGTCCTTCTGGCTGGCCCGCCCGTCACCCCGGTTGCCGACCGTGGAGCTGCGGGTCGCCGACGCGCTGACCACCGCCGAGGAGGCCGTGTTCCACGCGGTGCTGGCTCGGGCGGCGGTGCGGACCGCGCTGCTGGCGGTGACGGCGGGCGTGCGGCCACCCGCGGTCCGGGACCAGGTCGCGGCGGCCGCGGTGTGGGCGGCGGCGCGGCACGGCATCGGCGGTTCGCTCGTTGACCCGGTCCGCGAGGCCCGCGCGCCCGCCGCCGTCCTGCTGCGGCGGTTGCTGGAGTGGATCGAGCCCGCGCTGCGCGCCGCGGGGGACGCCGCGGTCGTGCACGAGGGGATCGCGAACCTGGTGCGCCGGGGCGCGGGCGCCGACCGGCAGCGCCGCGCCGCGGTCGGGGGACCCCGCGCCGTGGCGTTCGCGCTGGCGCGCCGCACCGCTGAACCGAGCGCCGAGCACGTCCGAGAGGAGAGCAGATGAGCGCCCCCGCCACCGGCACCACCTCGGCCCGCCTGCCGAGCCCGCGCGGGCCGCTGTCCGAGGCGGTCATCGCCGCCCTCGGGTCCGCGCCGCCCGCTCCGCCGCTGCCCGAGCCGGACGGCGCCGACCCGTTCGGCGAGGACGTGGCGCTCGCGCTGCACACCTGCTACGAGCTGCACTACCGCGGTTTCCGCGGCGTGGCACCGGACTGGGAGTGGAACGCCGGGTTGCTGCACTGGCGCGCGAGCCTGGAACACCTGTTCCACGACGCGCTGCGCGCGCACGTCGCGGGCGGGGACGACGTGGCGGGCGAGCTCGACGGGCTGCTGACCGAGGTGGTGCCCGGGGACGGCGTCTCGCACCACCTCCGCGACCACGGGACGTGGGAGCAGATGCGCGAGTACTTCGCGCACCGGTCGATCTACCACCTGAAGGAGGCCGACCCGCACGCCTGGGTCATCCCGCGCCTGCAGGGCCGGGCGAAGGCGGCGCTGGTCGCCGTCGAGTTCGACGAGTTCGGCGGCGGGCGCGGCGAGGACGTGCACGCGCAGCTGTTCGCCGACCTGCTGGACGCGGCCGCGATGGATTCCGGCTACCTGCGGTACCTGGACGTGGTGCCCGCGCCGCAGCTCGCGATCGTGAACCTGATGTCGATGCTCGGCCTGCACCGCTCGTCGCGGGGGGCGCTCGTCGGCCACTTCGCGGCCGCGGAGATCAGCACCGCGCCGAGCGCGCAGGGGCTGGCGACCGCGCTGGAGCGGCTGGACGCACCGGCGCCCTGCCTGCGGTTCTTCACCGAGCACATCGAGGCCGACGCCGTGCACGAGCAGATCATGCGCCACGACGTGGTCGGGGACCTGCTCGACCGGGAACCGGAGCTGGCAGGCGACGTCGTCTTCGGCGTCCAGGCGACGGAGTTCCTGGAAGGCGCACTCGCCGAGCGGCTGCTCGGGTCGTGGCGCGCGGAGGTGAGCTCGTTGCGGCGACCGCTGGATCAGCCGACGGTCCGGTGACCGCTGAGCCGGCGGGCGTCCGGTGACCGCTGGAGCAGCGGCAGTCCGGCGTCCGCTGAACCAGCGGCGGCCCGGCGAGCGCTGGATCAGCCCGCGGCCCGGTGGCCGCTGGGCCAGCCAGTTTCCCGGTGATCACTGGGCCGGCCGACGTCCCCGCGGATGCCGGACTAACCGGCGTCCCGCCGGGTGCGGCGCCGGTGGCTGGTGTCGCACAGCGGGAACCGGCGGCTGCGCCGGCAGGCGCACACGGCCACCACGAACCGGTCGCAGCGCACGGTGGTGCCGTCGGGCGCGACCAGCTCCACCGGCCCGTCGACGAGCACCGGGCCGTCCGGTACGACGCGCACCCGGCGCGCCGGGTCACGTCCGGGCACCGCGGATCACCACCAGTTCTTCGCAGCGCTGCCCGGGTTCGATCAGCCCGCGCTCGGCCAGGAAACCGGCGCGGCGGCGCAGCACCGGACCGAACGGCTGGGTGCGGCGCGCCGGGATCGACACGTCCAGCCCGGCGGTGCCGAGCCGCCGCACCGTTTCGTCCACATCGGACACCGAGGACTGCACGAGCAGCAGCACCCCGGCGGGCCGCAGCATCCCGGGCACCGCGGCGCACAGCGCGTCCAGCACCGCCCGCCCGTCGGGGCCGGCGTCCCAGGCCAGCGCGGCGCGGTGCCGCGGCGGGTGCTCCCGCGCCGAGGGCACGTACGGCGGGTTGGACAGCACCAGGTCGAACCGCTCGTGCGCCGAGAGTTCCAGCGAGCGCACCCGCCGGGCCCGCACCGGCAACCGGTGCAGGCGCGCGTGCGCGCGGGCGGTGAGCACCGCCCGCGCGGACACGTCGATCGCGGTGACATCCCCGGCACCGGCGCGTGCCGCCGCGATCGCGAGCGCCCCGGTGCCGGTCCCGACGTCGAGCACCCGGGTTCCGGCGTCCACCGCCTCCTGCCGCAGCGCCCGTTCCAGCAGCCGCGTGTCGCCCTGCGGCCGGTAGACGCCCGGTGCGCTGAGCCAGCGTGGGGCGGCGGTGGGCCCGGGTGCGGTGCGCGTCATCGCGCCCGGCCGCCGCGGCCGCCCATCAGGGTCGTGCCCAGCGCCCCGGCCCCGGCGAGGATCAGCAGCGCACCGGCGATGACGTTGCTCCACACCATGCCCGCCGAGGGCGTGGCGGTCGGAACGATCCAGGTGGACACGATCAGCCAGGCGCCCAGCGGCACCAGCACCCAGCTCAGCCCGCCGCCGCGCTCGAACAAGCCGGTGAGCCCGAGTCCGATGGCGACCGCGACCAGACCGATGATCAGGTTGTGCGTGCGCATGCCCGGTTGGGCCAGGTCGAAGCCGAGGACCCAGGGGGAGATCGCCGCCCACAGCCCGGCCAGCGCGACCACGCCGTCGGCGACGACGGTCTGCGGCGAGCCGAGAGCGCCGCCGTACTGCTGCTGCAACGACACCACGTCGGGGTGATCGCGCATCGATGCTTCGCGCGACGTCCGCTCGGTCATGATGGACCCCTTTCGCGAGGAGTTTCCTTCGCCTTCCAGGGGTCGCCGCCGGGCGGGCCGGGGAAACGTGCCTCCGCGGATCCGCGCACCGCCGATCTCCGGAACGGGTCCCCGGCGGGCCCGGCGTGCCGCGATCAGGCGCCGGGGGAGATGACCTCCAGCGCGAGGGCGCGCCCGGCGACGAGGTGCCGGATCCCCTCGGCGGCGGCCGACGCGACCTGCTCCGGGCCGGCCTGCTCCGGGCCGAGCAGCGCGGTGACGGCCGCGGCGAGCACCCGTTCGGGGTCGTCGACCGGCAGCTGCGGCGGGCGGACGGCCGCGGCGGCGAACCCGGTGGTCAGCGCGTGCAGCGCCAACGCCTGCTCGGCCAGCGGCCAGTCGGTGCGCGCGAGCCCGTGGTCCCGCCAGATCGGCAGCACGTCGGCCATCACCGCGTCCGGCCCCAGCGCGGCGAGCAGCTCCGCCGACCGGGGATCGTCGGCCAGCACGCCGAGCAGGTGGTCGTCCCCGCTGCGCAGTCCGCTGACGAACCGGCGTTCGGTGGCGGTGCGCAGCATCCGCGGGCACAGCCGGGACGGCCGTGCCAGGTCCGGGTCGGCGGTGACCGCGGCGATCGCTTCGTCGGCCATCGCGAGGAAGTCCCGGCACACCAGGCCGAGCAGCAGGTCCTCCTTCGTCTTCCAGTACAGGTAGACGGTTCCCTTGCCGATGTGGGCCCGCTTGGCGACCTCGGCGATCGTGACGCCCTTGCTCCCGCGGTCGAGCAGCAGCTCGCCTGCGGCGGCGAGGATGCGCGCCGCTTTCGGCGAAGCGTGCTCGGGCAGGTCAGCCAACGGGTGCCTCCTGTTCCGGTGCGGGTTCCCCCAGGACGTCGCCCACGATATCGACGCTCGCTCCCGTGACCGCGTCGTCCTGGCGCATCAGCCGTTGCACCAGGCGCTTGCCCGGCCGGGTCTTCGCCAGCTTCGGCATCGCCCGGCGCAGCAGGATCTGGCGCCGGGAGTCCGCGACGAAGATCTTGCGCTGCTCGAAGGCGTTGCGCTGGAACCGCTCGATGTGCGGGCGGAGCATCGTCTCCCACTCGCCCAGGGCCCGTTCGACGTCGTCCGGGTGCCGTTCGAGCACGGCGCCGAGCAGGTCCGCGCCGGTGAACCCGGCCGAGACGCCCATCCCGGCGTAGAGCGTGACGCACCAGGCCGAGTCGCCGACGAGGACGACCCGGCCGCGGTGCCAGGTGTCGAGCCGCACCTGCTCGACCGAGTCGAACAGCAGCCGGTCCGAGGATTCGGCCGTGGCCACCACGTCGCCGAGGGTGCCGCCGAGCGGCCGGGGTCTGAAGGCGGCCCGGATGCTCTCGCCGGGCGGCCGGGCGAACTCGGCGTCGACGTCGTCGGTGCGGTAGGTCAGCAGGACGGTGGGGTCGTGGTCGGTGAACGCGAAGACCCACATCGAGCGGTCCGGTTCGAGCAGCGTGGCGCCTTGGCCGGGCAGGAGTCCCGGGGGCGTGCCCGGGTATTCGCACGCGGCGATCATGTAGTCCAGCCGGTGCAGGTGCTCCTCGTGCGGGCCGAAGACGAGGGAGCGCACGGTGGAGCGCAGCCCGTCCGCGCCGACGACCAGGTCGTAGCGCTCGGTGGTCGTGGTGTCCGTCGCGGTGTCGAGCAGGGTCACGTCCACTCCGCCCGGCTCCTGCTCGATCGCGGTCGGCACCGTCGAGTACCGGACTTCCGCGTCCGCGGGCAGCGCCGAGAACGCGGCCCGCTCCGCGTCGCCGCGCAGCATGACCCACGGCTTGCCGGGGATGTCGGCGAACGAGGTGCCGGGCCGGCGCCGACCCTTCCGATCGAGGTCGAGGTGCTGCGCGGTGCCGGACCGGTCGTGCATCGCGTCGAGGATCCCGAGCCGCCGCGCGGCGTGCCTGCCCGCGCCGAACAACGCGACGAAGTAGCCGCCGGAGCGGCGCGCGGGCGCCCGTTCGACGAGCACCGGTGTCCAGCCCGCCCGGTGCAGCCGCGCCGCCGTGGCGAGTCCGCTGATGCCCGCTCCGATCACGAGCGCGCGGCCCGCGGTGGTGTCGTTGCCCATGCCTCAGACCATACTGACCAAAATGTTCATTCGGTCAGTCAGTGATGTGGGTCTCACCATCACGTGTGCGCGGAGCCCGCGTCCGGGTATGGCCGGTGAACGCGTGCTCGTCGATCGCGCCGTCGGGAGGAGGCGGAGGGTGACGTCCCAGGAGCCCGGACCTGGAGGTGCCGCAGGCGGGCCGGAACTGCTCCGGCGCTGGCTGCGCTCGCTCTCCGAGCACGTCCGGGACCACGCCGACACCTGGCTGCTGCTGCTCAAGGGCGTGGTGGCCGCGACCCTGTCCTGGTGGATCGCGGCCGGGGCCCTGGGGGCGCAGGCCGCGTCCTTCGCCCCGTTCTCGGCGGTGCTGCTGGTGCACTCGACGGTCTCGCGGTCGTTGAACCACTCGGTGCGGTACCTGGCCGCGATGGTCGCGGGCATCGTGCTGGCCGGGGTGGTCATCACGCTGGGCGGCGCGGGCATCGCGGTGTTCGCGCTCGTGGTGGCGCTGGCCCTGCTCATCGGGCAGTGGCGCCGGTTGGGCAGCCAGGGCTGGCAGGTGGCGGTCGCGGTGATGTTCGCCTACCAGTACTTCGTGCAGTCCGAGGACCAGCAGGCCAGCTGGGCGCAGCTCGGCGCCCTGTGCGGGTTGGTGCTGCTCGGCTCGGTCGTCGGCGTCGGCACGAACCTGCTGCTGGTCCCGCCGTTGCGCTACCGGTCGGCCGAGCACGGCGTGCGCGCGCTGAGCCGGTCGGTCGCGAACTGCCTCGACGAGTTCGCCGAGGCCGTGGACGACGGCCTGCCGTCCCGGGACCGGGCCCAGGAGCTGTGGTCTCGCGCGCAGGACCTGCAAGGGCTCGCGGCGAGCGCGCGGCACGGCCTCGACGACGCCGCCGAGACCCAGCGGTTCAACCCGCGCAAGCTGCTGGCCGGGGCGCCGCGGTCGTTCACCGGGCACCACTACACGGTCAACGCGCTCACCCGGGTGATCAACGAGTTGCAATCGGTCGCGCGCTCGCTGGACACCGACGACGAGGCCGAGGACGAGCCGCAGCGGCGGTGGACCTCGTCCTTCGGGGAGCTGCTGTCCGCGGTCGGCGAAGCGTGCCGCAGCCTCGGCGAGGTGCACTCCGCGGCCGACCTGCGCGACGGCGGGGAACTCGCCGACCGCGTCGAACGCGCCCGGCGGTGCGGGGCGGAACTCGCCGAGCGGCGAGTGGCGGAGGGGATCGACGCGGCGACGCCGTGGCCGATCTTCCGCGCGCTCACCACCGACGCCCGCCGCCTGGTCGACGACCTGATCAGCGCCCACGACGACCTGAAGCGCCTCGGCTGACGCGGGGTGCCGGTCAGGGGCGCGTTCATCACGGCGAGCGGGAACCTGCTGGTGGACTTCACCTCCAACGCCGACGCGGAGATGCAGGGACGGGCGCAGGTCGCGCGGCTCCACCACATGACCGACGACAAGGGTGTTCGCGACCTGCCGTCCTTCTTGCCGGCCCGCGACACCACGCGCCCGTCGCGAATCGCGATCAGCGGTGGACGCCGCACGCCGGCTGCGGAACGCGTCGTCGTCCTGCCGGTTGTGCGGCGCTGTTCGCGTGGGGGTGCCGCCGGGCCTGGACGCGTCGGGGCGTCGCCCGCTGCGGCGACCAGGGGGCCGAGTCCGAAGTGGACCGCCGGAATTCCTCGGCGTGGCGGCGGAACCGCGTCGAGGGACCGGAAACCGGGCGGGATGGAGGAAGGCGGGACGGACGGCCCGCGGGCGGCCGCCGGATCCGGCTCAGCCGACCAGTCCGCTGATGGTCTGCTCCCAGGTGGTGGCGAGGGCCGGGGTGGTGAGGCCGAGTTGGGCGAGGACGGCGACGCAGCGGCCGTCGGCGGCGTGCAGCCGGACCACGGAGGTGGGACCGCGCACGCCGTGCGGCCGGGTGATGCGGGCCTCGGCGAGGTCGGCGGGGTGGAAGGCGGCGTTGCAGCCGCCGGAGACCATCGTGATCATGTTGCCGCGGTGCTCGACGAGGTCGAGCGCGCCGGTGTGCAGCTGGAGGCAGCCGCGGTTGAGCACGCCGATGCTCAGCGGCACCCCGGTGTCGCACAGGTGGCAGAGCAGGTCGACGACCTGCGCCGGTTCGACCGCGACCCCCGCGTCGGCTCCGGAGGTGGCGTCGGCGAGCAGCCCGTCGAGGGTGCCGAGCTGGTCGGAGGAGTCGCCCGCCGGTTCGGCGCGGGATTCCTCCGCCGCGGCGGGCCGCGCCATCCGCAGCAGGTCCATGGCGAAGGTTCCGCGGTGCGACACCAGGTAGCCGCGGTGCACCACGCGGTGCAGGTGGTCGAACATCCACAGCCCCGGTGGTTCGTGGCGCCCCTCGTCGGCGTCCATCGCGACGAACGCCCGCACCGACGGCCGGTGCAGCCGCAGCAGCACCGCGTCCGGGACGAGCGGCAGCGGGTCCCCGGTGAAGCTGGGCGGGGCGTAGGTGCCGAGGTCGCTGATCAGCGCGGTGCCGTTGGCGGTCATGGCGACGCACTCGTCGAGCAGCGGCAGGTGCGCGGCGAGCGCGTCCACGTCGAGGTCGAGCCGTGCGCCGTGCGAGCCGGGCCGGTTCAGCAGCAGGTCGAGGTCGGTCCGGGAGCCGGTGCCCGCGGCGCCGCGGGACGGATCAGGTGGGTGCAACGTCGAGGTCCTCACTGGTCGGCGGGGACGGAACTGAATCTTAGGCGAGCCTAACCTAATATCGACGCTCCGGGGTGCTCGCCCGGTCGTCGATCCCCGCCGGGAAGCGGTTCTTGCGGGGTCTTCGTTAACGGTTTACGGTTCACGAACCCGGTGGCGACGCGGCCACCGGTTCGGTTTCGAAGGAGAACCGTTCATGGAATCCGACTCGCTGACCTCCGGCGGCGAGCGCGCGCCCGGCCGCGCCACCCCCGGCTCGAAGGTCGGCCGGTACCGCTACCTGGTGCTCGCCGCGGTGACGCTGGGCATCGCGGTCAACTACCTCGACCGCGCCACGATCAGCGTCGCGCTGCCGGACATGGAAGCCGACCTCGGCATGTCCGACGCGCTGGCCGGCGTGCTGCTGTCCTCGTTCTTCTGGACCTACTCGGCCGCCCAGCTGCCCGCCGGGTTCCTCGCGGGCAGGCTCGGGCCGCGGAAGCTCATCGCGCTGTCCGCGCTGGTCTTCGGCGCGGTCACGATGCTGATGGGCCTCGCCTGGGGCGTCGGCTCGCTGGTCGTGCTGCGGCTGCTGCTGGGAATCGGGGAGGCGCCCGCGTTCCCGGCCGCCGCCCAGGTGGTCTCCGAGTGGTTCCCGAAGGGGGAGCGCAGCTTCGCCTCCGGCACCTTCAACAACGGCAACCCGATCGGCTCGACGCTGTGCATCCCGCTGGTCGCGCTGCTCGTCGCGAGCTTCGGCTGGCGGGCCTCGTTCCTGGTGACCGGCGGCCTCGCCGTCGCCTACGCCGTCGGGTGGTGGTTCTTCTACCGCTCGCCGCGCGAATCCCGGCGGGTCGGCGACGCCGAACTCGCGCACATCCGCTCCGGGCAGGAGGAACGCGCGGACGCCGAGCAGCCGGTGGCGGTGTCCTGGAAGTCGCTGTTCCGCCACCGCGCCGTGTGGTCGATGATGATCGGCTTCTTCTGCATCAACTTCGTCGCGTACTTCTTCATCACCTGGTTCCCGACGTACCTGGTGAACACCTACGACCTGACGCTGCTCAACTTCGGGTTCCTCGGGATGGTCCCCGGCATCGCCTCGATGCTCGGCGGCTGGACGGGCGGGCTCGTGTCGGACTGGCTGGTGCGCCGCGGCACCGACCTCACGACGGCGCGCAAGGGCTGCCTCGTCGGCGGGCTGCTCGGCACCTCGGTGATCGCGCTGGCCGTGGTCTCGCCCGGGGTGGGCACGGCGCTGGTGGCGCTGTCGGTGTCGTACTTCTCCAGCACGTTCGCCGCCGCGTCCGTGTGGTGCCTGCCCGCGGACGTGGCGCCCACCGCCGCGCACGTCGGCTCGCTCGGCGGGATCCAGAACGCCGCCGCCAACTGCGCCGGGATCGTTTCGCCGATCCTGATCGGCGTGATCACCGGGATCACCTCGTCGTTCGCGGTGCCGCTGCTGATCGCGGGCGGGGTGGCCGTGCTCGGCGCGCTGAACTACGCGTTCTTCATGCCGCGGCTGCGGCCGCTCGCCACCGAGGAGACCGCGTGATCGAGATCAGCGAGCTGACCGACCGGGTGCGCGGCGTCGTGCGCGCGCTCGGCGCCCCCGCGGAGGTCGCCACCGAGGTCGCCGACCACCTGGTGCGGGCCGAGCTCTCCGGGCACGCCAGCCACGGCGTGCTGCGGTTGCCGCAGTACGCCGCCGAGATCGAGCGCGGGCTGATCGTCGCCGGGGCGCGCGCGGAAGTCGTCAGCGCGACACCCGCGGCGATCGTCGTCGACGGCCACCACGGCTTCGGCCACCACGCCGCCGCGCTGGCCACCGAGGAGGCCGCCGTCGCCGCCGAACGCCTCGGCGTCGCCGCCGCCACCGTCCGCCGCAGCACCCACATCGGCCGCCTCGGCGAGTACGCCGAACGGCTCGCCGCGCGCGGGCTCGTCGCGCTCGTGCAGGTCGGCGCCGCCGGACCCGGCGTGGGCAGCATGGCGCCGTTCGGGAGCGGCAGCGGCAGGCCCTTCCTCAACACCAACCCGTGGTCGGTCGGCGTCCCCGCCGCCGACGGCGCGATCGTGTTCGACGGTTCGATGTCGACCATCGCCGAGGGCAAGGTGCACGCCGCGAAGCGCACCGGTGATCCGTTGCCGGAGGGCGCCGTGCTGACCGCGGACGGCCTGCCGGGCACCGACCCGGAGGACTTCTACGCCGACGGCACGCTGACCCCGCTCGGTGGCGCGCTCGCCGGGCACAAGGGCTACGGGCTGGCCCTGGCCGCCGCGCTGCTCGGCGGCCTCGCGCACGCCGACGGGTCCGCCGCCTCGCTGCGCGGCCTGGCGCGGCTGCGCGGACCCGACGAGGACCCGGCGGGCCTCGGCGGTGTCACGATCATCGCGCTCGACCCGGGCGCGTTCGGCGAGCGGGACGCCTACGCCGCGACCACCGGCCGGGTCGCCGCCGCGCTGCGCGCCGACGGGGTGCTGGTGCCCGGCGACCTGGAACGGCGCAGCCGCGCCGAAGCCGGTACCTCCGTCGCGCTGCCGCCCGGAACCCTCGCCGAACTCGCCGCCCTCGAAACCAGCCTGTTGTGACCGACCACCCCGAAAGGACCGACATGACCGCGCCGAACCGGCCGATCATCCTCACCGCCGCCCCCGTCGGCTTCGCCGCGGACGGGTCGGTGGACCTGGCGGCCTCGCGCCGCATCCTCGAGTTCATCGCCGCCTCCGGCACCGACGGGGCTTTCGTGCTCGGCACCACCGGCGAGTTCCCCTCGCTGACCGAGCGGGAGCGGCACGACCTCGCACGGCTCAGCCTGGAAGTGCTGCGCGGCAAGCGGGTCGTCGTGCACGTCGGCGCGCCCAGCGCGTTCCAGGTGCGGGGGCTGATCGCCGACGCCCGCGAGCTCGGGGCCACCTCGGTCGCGGTGCTCACCCCGTACTACCTGCCCGCCGGGGACGAGGCGATCGTGGAGTTCTTCCGGTCCGCCACCGCCGACGCCGACGGGCTCGACGTGTACGCGTACCTGTTCACCGACCGCACCGGCAACGCCGTCCGGCCGGAGCTGCTGGGCCGGATCGCGGCGCTGCCCGCGGTCGTCGGCGCCAAGATCAGCGGTGAGTCGCTGGACGCGGTCGCCGCCTACCGGGACGCGGTCCCGGCGGACTTCCAGATCTTCACCGGTGGTGATCGGGACATCGCGCAGGTGACCGCGCGCGGCATCGACGGCGTGGTCTCCGGGGTCGCCTCGGTGCTGCCCAAGCCGTTCGTGGCGGCCGCCGACGCCGGCGCCGCCGGGGACCCGGCCGCGGTGTCCCGGGCGCAGGACGGCGTCGACCTCGCGGTGGACGCGGTGCGCGGCGACCCGGAGCGGATGAAGGCCGGCCTGGCGCTGCAGGGCGTCGAGGCGGGCACCAGCCGGATGGCGCTCGACCCGGTGGACGCCGCCGGGCGCGCCGAACTGGAACGCGCGGTCGCCGCCCATGGCTGAGCGCGGCGGGCGCGTGTGCGTGCTCGGCAGCGCCAACGTGGACACCGTGGTCCGGGTCGAGCGCAGGCCGCTGCCGGGGGAGACGGTGCGCGGCCTCGGCCGGGACCGCTTCGCCGGCGGCAAGGGGCTGAACCAGGCGGTGGCGGCCGCCCGGATGGGCGCGACCGTCGACTTCCGCGCGCGCGTCGGCGCGGACGGCGAAGCGGACTTCCTCGCCCGGCGGCTGGCGGCCGACGGGCTCGACCTGTCCGGCGTGCTGCGCACCTCGGCGCCGACCGGCACCGCCGACATCGCCGTGGACGCCGCCGGGGAGAACACGATCGTCTTCTGCGGCGGCGCGAACGACGAGTTCACCGAGCTCAGCGCCGCGGACGGGGCGGCGATCGCGACCGCGGACGTGCTGCTGCTGCAAGGCGAGGTTCCGGTGCCGGTGCTCGTCGAAGCCGCCGGGCTCGGCCGCACCGTCGTGCTCACCCCGGCCCCGGTGCGGGCGTTCCCCGCCGCACTGCTCGACGCGGTGGACGTGCTGGTGCCCAACGAGCACGAGGCCGCCGAGCTCACCGGTGAGCGGGACCCGGCCGCCGCGGCGCGCGCGCTGTCCACCGGCGGACGGTCGGTGCTGGTCACGGTCGGGGAGCGCGGAGTGGAGCTCGCCGCCGACGGCCGCTCGCTCGGGCGCGTGCCCGCCGTGCCGGTGTCCACCGTGGACACCACCGGCGCCGGGGACACCTTCGCCGGGGCGCTCGGCGCGCTGCTCGCGGAAGGGGCCGCGCTGCCCGAAGCCGCCCGGGTCGCCGCCGCGGCCGCCGCGCTCAGCGTCACCAGGACGGGCGCGGGCGGCATGCCGCACCGGCACGAGGTGACCGAGCTGCTGGCGGCGACCACTATTGTCCACGGTTGACGATGTGATCGAGGGAGGATGCATGTCCGACTCGCTCGTCCGCGCGGATTCGCTCGGGGAGCGGCTGGCCCGCACGCTCCGGGACCGGATCGTGCGCGGGGAGATCTCGCCGGGCACGCACCTCGTCGAGGACTCCGTGGCGGAGAGCTTCGACGTCAGCCGGGGCCCGGTCCGCGACGCGCTGAAGCTGCTGCGGCTGGAGAACCTGGTCGAACCGCAGCGCCGCGGGGTGCACGTGGTCGGGCTGAGCGCCGCGGACGTCCGCGAGCTCTACGCGATCCGGCAGGCCATCGAGACGCTCGCCGTGACCAGCGCCATCGGTCTCGGCGAGCAGCGCTCGGAGACGGGCATGCTCCGCGGGCTGCGCGGCATGTCCGAGACGGCCACGCCGCCCCGGGCCGCCGAGTTCGCCGAGCACGACCTGCGGTTCCACCGCGGCATCTACGAGGCCAGCGGCAACCGCAGGCTGCTGACGATCTGGCTGCAGATCGAGCCGCTGTTCGCCAGCATGCTTGCGGTCACCAACAGCGAGGACGAGGACCTGGGCCCGGTGTGCACCGCGCACGAGCAGCTGCGGTCCTCGATCGCCGACGGCGACGCGGCGCGCGCCACCTCGCTGCTCACCGCGCACCTGGCGGGCTCCGAGGAGCGGATGCTCGCCGCGCTCCAGCGCATCTGGGCCGCCACTTCCTGACACCACGCGGAACCCGGCTCCTCGCCACCGGCGGGGAGCGGGTTCCGCGCGCCCGGAACACCCCGAGAGAGGAACCATGACCGGTCACATCGTCAGCTTCTACGACCTCAACGACATCACCGAGGCGTCGTTGCGCGAGCACCTGCCGGACCTGCCCGGGCTGCGGATCACCGAGATCGGGCCGGAGCAGGACCCCGCCGCCCACCTGGACGCGCTGGCCACCGCGACGATCGTGCTGGCCCCGCTGGAGAAGGAGCGGCGGATCGGCGCCGAGCTGCTGGACGCGATGCCGCGCTGCGAGCTCGTGCAGTCCGTCGCGGTCGGCTTCGACGGCGTGGACCACCTCGCCGCGGCCGAGCGCGGCATCCCGGTGGCGAACCTGCCCGGGTTCAACGCCGACGCGGTCGCCGACTGGACGGTCGGTTCGCTGCTGTACCTGCTGCGGCACTACGCGGCCGGGCACCGCAAGGTGGAATCCGGCGGCTGGGGACCGGAGGGGTTGCGCGGCCGCGACCTGGCGGCGCTGACGGTCGGCATCCTCGGCTTCGGCAACATCGGGCGCGCGGTGGCCCGTCGCCTGGACGGCTTCGGCGCCCGGGTGGTGGTGCACGACCCGGTGCCGTCCGAGCCGGGCCGGGAGTACCTGCCGCTGGCCGAGGCGGTGGCCGCCTCGGACGTGCTGAGCCTGCACCTGCCGCTGAACACCGCCACCCACGGCCTGGTCGGTGACGAGCTGCTGGCGCGGATGCGGCGCGGCGGCTACGTGCTCAACGCGGGGCGTGGCGGCGTCCTGGACGAGCGGGCGCTGGTGCGGGCCCTGGATTCCGGGCAGCTGGCGGGCGCGGCGCTGGACGTGTTCGAGCAGGAACCGCTGCCCGCGGACTCGCCGCTGCGGGGCCGCTCGGACGTGCTGCTCAATCCGCACACCGCGGGCGTGACCTGGGACGCCTACCACAACCTCCGCGGGAGGTTGTTCGCGAAGCTCGCCGCCGTGCTGACCGGGGAGCGGCCCGCCGACGTGGTCAACGGGGTCGAGCCGCGCCCCCGCTGAAGTTGGCGGGTTCTCGTCATCGGGGGCTGTTTTCGGGGGTGGGAGCGCCGGTGGTCCTGGTCCGCTCGGGGCAGCCGGTGCGCCGGGCCGGTCGCTCGATTCTTGGGCGCTACGGCCGAAACCGCGTTGCTGCCGGAGCCGCCCGCTGGACGCACGGGACATGATCAGCGCGTCCAGCGGGGAGGGCGCGAGTTCTCCGGATCGACCCGATCCGGACCGGATCAACGGCAGGCGTGATGAGTGTGAACGAGAAGGTTGCGGTGCCCCGCATCGGCGCGGTTCGGCTCGGCTCGGTCGGCTTGGCCGTCGTCGCCGCGCTGTCGCTGGCGGGATGCGGCGGCGTGCAGGTCGACTCCCCGAAGGACGCGAGCGGGGAGAAGCCCTGCGACCTGGTGCCCGAGCAGACGGTGCACGAGCTGGGATTCCACCTGGGCGGCAAGGAGAGCGCGGGCGCGTGCACCTGGAGCACCCCGCGGGACAGCGTGCGGCTGGAGGTCGGTGTGGTCGCGGACCGGTCGCTGCAGGACTTCCAGGACGCGGCCGAGGAGTACTCCGACTTCGGCGAGCTGACCATCGGCGGGCACCCGGCGGTGCGCGCGAACTCCGGTGACCCGAAGGCCGACGGCACCTGCGAACTGGTCGTGGCCGCCGACTCGGACCAGGCGGTGTCGGCGAAGTCGAAGATCCCCAGCGGTGCCACCGCCGACCCGTGCGAGCTGGTGGAGCGGGCCCTCGACGCGGCCGTCCCCTCCTGGCCCGCCGCCTAGCCGCCGGGCGCACGGCGAGGTCGCGGTGATCCCGCGTCCGGTGAGGTGGCAGCACCGGGCGCGGGAGCCGGAGTCGCCGATGTCATATTCGCGAACGGCGATGCGTGCGCCGGTGTCCGCCACCTGCGGCGACACCGGTTCCGCCGACCGCGGTGCGGGTTCCGGGCGGTGGCCGCGGCCTTGACATCGGCCACCGGGGCTGCGAACTTCTGAGCCGTTCGAACGACGGTGTGCAGGAAGCCGGTGCGAATCCGGCGCGGTCCCGCCACTGTGAGTGGGGAGTCGTCCTCCACCCGAGCCACTGCCGGTCCCCGGCGGGAAGGCCGGAGGCCGGTGCCGATCCGCGAGCCAGGAGACTGGCACCGTCGTGCCGATTCGTGCGGGGTCGCGGAGCCCCGGAGGAGGTACGTGGTGTCGCGCATCGCCGCATCGCGCCGGGAAGTCCGGCAAACCGTCCACATCGGACACTAGTCGTCCCCGCGGGTTCGTCCCGCCGCTGTGCGTTCCGTTCCGGTTCCAGCTCGGGGAGACACGTGCGTCCTGCCACCACCACTGATCAGTCCTACGTGGACTCGCTGGTCGAGTCCGCGCTGTCCGGCCACGTCCGCGATGCGGACGGGAACGGCCCGGCGGAGCTCTCCGCCGCCGTCGCGTTCCTGACCGTGCAGGCCGCCCGGCACACCGGGCGCGGCACCGGCTACACCAACACCGTGCTCAGCGTCCGGATCGCCGACGCCGTCGGCTCGTGCGCCGTCGAACCCGGCGCCCTGGACGAGGACGCGGTGCGCGCCGCCGTGGGCCGCACCGCGGCCGAGCTGCTGCGGCACCCGCTGCTGCCGGTGCGGGTCGCGGCGCTGGACGCCTACCTCGCCGCGCTCACCCCGCACGCCGCGCACCCGCTGTCCCGGCAGGTGGTGATCCCGACGGGCGACTCGCTGGTCAAGTCCACCGCCCGCGCCCGCGCGGTCGCCGCGATCACCGCGGTCCCCGATGGCGGCCGGGTCGCGGTGATCGGCGTGGTGAACTCGCTGCTCGACGCGCTGCGGGACCGCGGGCTCGACTACGTGCCCTGCGACCTCAAGGGCGGCCGCACCGAGTGGGACGAGCCGATCCGCACCGACCACGCCGCCGCGATCGACGGCGCGGACGCGGTGCTGGCCTCCGGCATGGTCCTCGGCAACGGCACCTTCGACGACATCGCCGCGACCTGCGCGGCCCGCGACCTGCCGCTGACCCTGTTCGCGCAGACCGGATCCGCTGTGCTGCGGGAACTGCTCGGCGGCCCGGTGCGCGCGCTGTCGGCGGAGCCCTACCCGTTCTTCTGGCTCTCCGGCGAGGACACCACGATCCACACCTACGAGGCCGCCCGCGCCACCGAGGTCGTGCGGTGACGGGTCGCGCGCCCGCCCGCTGCGACTCGGCCCTGGACCTGATCGGAGGCACCCCGCTGCTGCGGGTCGCCGCACCGATCGCGTTCCCGCACCCGGGTTTCTGGGCGAAGCTGGAGAGCACCGCGCCGGGCGGCATGAAGGCCCGCGCCGCGCACGCCATGCTCACCGCGGCCCGGGCCCGCGGAGAACTGCGCCCCGGCGGGACGGTCGTCGAGTCCACCAGCGGCACCCTGGGCATCGGCCTGGCATACGTGGGGACCGCGCTGGGCCACCCGGTCGTCGTGGTCGCCGACGCGGAGCTCGATGGGCAGACCCGCGCGCTGCTCACCGCGCACGGGGTGCGGGTGGAGCTGGTGCGCGACCCGCACCCGGTGGGCGGCTGGCAGCGCGCGCGGCTGGACCGGGTGCGGGAGCTGCTGGCCGAGCTGCCCGGGGCGTACTGGCCGGACCAGTACAACAACCCGGACAACGTCACCGGCTACCGCGCGCTCGGCCACGAACTGCTGGACCAGCTGCCGGACGCGCAGGTCGTGGTGTGCAGCGTCGGCACCGGCGGGCACAGCGCCGGCATCGCGCGGGCGCTGCGCGAGCGCGCCCCCAGGGTGCGGCTGGTCGGGGTGGACGCGGCGGGGTCCGCGGTGTTCGGCGACCCGGTGGCGAAGCGCCTGATGCGCGGCCTCGGCAGCAGCATCCACCCCGGCAACGTGGACTACGCGGCGTTCGACGAGGTGCACCTGGTCGGCGCGGCGGAGTCCGTCGCGGCCTGCCACCGGCTCGGGGCCGGCGCGTTCGTCACCGGCGGCTGGAGCACCGGCGCGGTGGCGCTGGTGGCGTCCTGGTGCGCCCGGGAGCTCGGCGCGGACCAGGTGGCCGCGGTGTTCCCGGACGGGCCGCACCGCTACTGGGGGACGATCTACGACCCGGACTTCCTCGCCGCGCAGGACTTCCCGGAACCCGCCGCCGAACCGGTGGACGCGGACGGCATACCGTCCGAAGTGGACAGCAGAACGACGTGGAGGAGGTCGCGCAAGGTGGTCGATCCGTGTGCCCGGCGAGCCGACGGCCCGGCGGAATGCCCGGTCTGCGAGGTGCGGCCGTGAACCGCGCCGCGTTCGCCCGGTTGTCCCCGGCGGCGAAGCTGCTGGTGATCAACCAGTTCGGCATCAACGTCGGCTTCTACATGCTGATGCCGTTCCTGGCCGCGTACATGAGCGGGAACCTCGGCTACGGCGCCGCCGTGGTCGGGCTCGTGCTCGGCGTCCGCAACTTGAGCCAGCAGGGCATGTTCCTGCTCGGCGGCACCGCGGCGGACCGCCTCGGCTGCCGGCCGATGATCATCGCCGGTTGCGCGTTGCGCGTGGTGTCGTTCGGCCTGTTCGCCGTGTTCACCACGCTGCCCGGCCTGTTCGCCGCCGCGATCCTCACCGGCCTGGCGGGGGCGCTGTTCAACCCGGCGGTGCGGACCTACCTGATGCACGAGGCGGGGGAGCGGCGCGCCGAGGTCTTCGCCGTGTTCAACGTGTTCCAGCACGCGGGCACCCTGGTGGGGCCGCTGCTGGGCGCGGCGCTGCTGACGGTGGACTTCCGGGTCATCGCACTGGTGGCGTGCGTGGCCTTCGCGGTGCTCACCGGCGCGCAGCTGCTGGTGCTGCCGCACCGCGAGGTCGAGCCGCAGCGCCAGAGCGTGCTGGGCAGCTGGCGGGAAGTGGTGCTGAACCGCCGGTTCCTCGGCTTCACCCTGGCGCTGTCGGCGTACTTCGCGCTCTACAACCAGCTCTACCTGACGCTGCCGCTGGAGGCGCAGCGCGTGTCCGGGGTGGCGTGGTCCATCGCCGTCGTGTTCGGGGTGTCCACGCTGATCGGCGTGTTCGGGCAGGTGCGGATCACCGAGTGGTGCCGGGCGCGGTGGAGCTCCGGCCGGTCCATCGTGGTCGGCCTGGCCTGCATGGGCGGCTCGTTCGTGCCGATCCTGCTGGCCGCACCCGTGCTGCCGGAACGGCTACCCGTCGGCGGCATCGCCGGGACGGTGCTGGCGTTCGTGCCCGTGGTGCTCGCGATCGTGCTGTTCACCGTCGGGCAGGCGATGACGAACCCGTTCGCGATGGAACTGCTTCCCGCGGTCGGCAGCGAACGCCTCGCCGGCACCTACTACGGCTTCTACTACCTGGTCTCCAGCCTGGTCGCGGCCGCGGTCAGCTGGCTGGCGGGCGCGCTGCTGGACGCCTTCGCCGAGCCGGGGATGCGCTGGCTGCCGTGGGCGGTGCTGCTGCTGGTGGGCTTGGCCGGCAGCGCGGGCACCCGCCTGCTGGAACGCCGGGGAGCGCTCACCCCCACCACCCCGGCCGAGGCCTGACCGCCCGAGGACCAAGCGAATCTCGGCCCTCTCCTGTCAGCGGCGAAGCCGCTGAGCCGCCGACCACGTACGCAGGTCGACCACCCGCCACCCGAGTGCTGAGCAACCCGAGTTCGACCACCCGCAGCTCAGCGGTCTAGCCATTCCGGACGGGAAGAGCCTCGGGGAACCAGAACGGTGCGGTAGTGGCCGGGGGTCGCGGACATCCGGACCTGGTCGGTGACGCCCTGGTAGTGGCCCAGCGGCGTCTCGGCGGTGAACGTCTCCGGGTCGAGGTAGGCGTGCCGGGCGTCGCTGCCCGCGGTGGCCGCCGCGTACTCCTTGTCGAACACGCCGAGGCTCAGGATCCAGAGCGCGGCGCGGGTCAGCGACACGTGCACCCGGTAGCTGCCGCCGTCGACGGCGCGGCGGGCCAGCGCCTCGGCCACCCCGGTCGCCATCAGCCAGGACACGATGTAGTCGTTGACCACCAGGATCGGCGGCAGCGCCGGCGTCTCCCCGTCGCCCTCCAGGTTCATCATGCCGGTGAGGCTGCCCGCGGTCTGGTCGAAGCCGACGCGCCCCGCCCACGGCCCGCGCTCGCCGTTGAGGGTGGTGGTGGCGTGGACGATGCCGGGCCGGGCCTCGGCGGCCTGCTCGGCGGAGAGCCCGATGGAGTCGAGGAAACCGGGCCTGCGGTTGGCGAAGAACACGTCCGCTCCGGCCAGCAGCTCCCGGATGCGCCGCGACCCGTCTGCGCCGTAGGGGTCGACGGTCGCGGAGCGGGTGCCGACGTTCGCGGTCACGTAGGTGGTGTCGTGCTCCATCTCGCCGGGCCGCCACAGGTTCAGCACGTCGGCCCCGTGCAGGGCGAGGGCGCGCCCCACCCCGGCTCCGGCGATGACGTGGCCCATGCCGAGCGCGCGGATGCCGTCCAGCGGCGAGCCACCGCCGGTGAGCGGTTCCGGTTCGCTCTCGCCGATCTTGGTGATCTCGATCAGCGGCAGGTCGGCGAGGGCGTCGCGGTAGTGCGGTTCGGCGAGCAGTTCCTCGGTGCTGCGCAGCATCGGCAGCACGGTGCCCGCTTCGACGGCCGCGTTCTCCAGGTCGAGCGCGTTCCAGCCGGAGATCGCCTTCGCGACGGCCTGCGCGTCGTCCGGGACACCCAGCAGCTTCTGCGCCGCGATCTTGATCTTCGGGTAGGGGTTGAGCGGCATCACCCAGCGGTCGTCGGCGGTGCGGTAGAAGGCGAACCCGAGCGCGTTCGACGGGTTCGCCGCCGAGGCCGCCGGGTAGCCGTTGACCAGCTCCCACCGGCGGTCGTAGAACGGGCACAGCCGGTGCGGCGCGGACCGCAGGTCCACCTCGATGTCCTGGCCCTCGCCGCCGCGCAGCCGCCACAGCTTCGCGATCGCCGCCGACTTCGCGGCCAGTGCGATCGCCGAACCCCCGCCGAGGCGCAGGGTGCTGGGCACCACCGGGTCCGCGCCGTGGAAGGTGATGGAGCCGCCGGTGTCCGCGGCGCTCATGCCGACGCCGCCGAGCACCTCCGCCAGCTCGCCCGCCGGATCGAACTCGTCCGAAGTGGACGGTTCGGCCACCGCCTTGGTGACGCGGTCAGTCAGCGACATGGTTCCCTCCTCCGTCCGGTAGCAGTTCCACCGGGATGAGCACGTGCTTGGCCCGCAGGTATTCGCCCACGGCCTTGCCTACCTGGTCGACGCGCAGGTTCGACGAGCCACCGGTGCCAAGCAGTCCGCGCAGCACGAAGTGCACGGCCCGCAACTCCGGGAACTCGTGGCGCACCACGTCCAGCCCGGCGCACTCGGGCAGCAGCTCGCGCAGCGCGGCGGTGGACAGGGTGTCCCGCAGCCACGGCCACGCCCGCTCCTCGGCGACCCAGACGCCGACGTTGCTGTTGCCGCCCTTGTCACCGCTGCGCGCGTGCGCCAGCGTCCCCAGCGGTGCCGACCGGGTCTCGCCGAGCTCCGGCGCGGCCGGTTCCGGGTGGACGGGCTGGGCGCCCGCGGCTTCGGTGCGGACGGGCGGCTTCACGTCCACTTCGGACCCGTCGGCGAACCGGACCCGGTGCGGCACCTCGGACATCGGCAGCAGCGCCGGCCAGTGGTCGATGCGCGGCCGCGGCGTCGAGGTGAGCCCGGCGGCGCCGTCGTGGAAGAAACCGGGCAGGCCCTGCAAGTACAGCGACCCGAGCCGCGCCGCCGCGTCGAACCGCTCCAGCGGTTCCCGCTCGGCCGCCGTCGCCATCACCCGCACCGGGACGGTCGCCGCCCACTGCGTCGCCGGATCGGCGGCGGGGGTGCCGAGCGGGGTGACGTCCAGCTCGGTGATGCCCTCGGGCAGGTCGCGGGCGAGCTGGGTGCGCAGCAGCTCGACCTTCGCGGCCACGTCCAGGCCGGTCACGAACGCGGTGTTCACCACCTGGTACCCGATCCCGCCGAACACGGCGACCTTCGTCGTCGGCGGCGGGGGAGAACCGGTGGCACCGGTGACCCGCACCCGGTCCGGGCCGTCCGGCGTCAGCGCGACCGCGTCGAGGTGCGTGGTGACGTCCGGGTTCAGGTAGGTCGGGCCCTGGATCTCGTAGACCAGCTGCGCGGTGACGGTGTCGGTGGTGACCGCGCCGCCGTCGCGGGCGTGCTTGGTGATGGTGCTGGACCCGTCGGCGGCGACCTCGGCGATCGGGAACCCGGGCACCGCCATCCCGGGGATGCGGGTGAAGCCGGAGAAGTTGCCGCCGGTGGCGTGCGCGCCGCACTCGATGACGTGCCCGGCCAGCACCGCTCCGGCCAGCTCGTCCCAGTCCTCGCGGCCCCAGCCGTGCCACCAGGCGGCGGGGCCCGCGGTCAACGAGGCGTCGGTGACCCTCCCGCACACCACCACGTCGGCCCCGGCGGCGAGCGCTTCGGCGATGCCCCACCCGCCGAGGTAGGCGTTCGCGGCCATCGGCGCCGCCGCCCACCCGGCCAGGTCCCGCCCGGTGTCCAGGTGTTCCAGCCGGTGCCCGGCCCGCTGCAGCTCCGGCAACCGGTCGAGCACGTCGTCGCCGGCCACGTGCGCGACCCGCAGGTCGGCGCCGTCGGTCGCGATCACCTCGCGCAGCGCCGCGGCCAGCCCGGCCGGGTGGAAACCGCCCGCGTTGGTGACGACCTTGGCGCCGCGTTCGGCGAGCACCCCCAGGTGCGGGCGCAGCTGGTCGAGGAAGTGCTCCACGTACCCGCGCGCCGGGTCGCGCCGGTAGCGCACCGACAGCGCGGCGAGGGTGATCTCCGCGAGGTAGTCGCCGATCAGCACGTCCACCGGATCTCCGGCCAGCACCTCGGCCACTCCGGTGAACCGGTCCCCGAGGTAGCCGGAGAACCCGCCGATGCGGATCGCGCGTTCGGACATGGCAGTGCACCTCGCTGTTCGTCGGTTTCCACGCTACGACTGACCCCGGGCCGCGGCCACGACCGTTCGGCGAAGGCCGCCGTGATCGCCTCGGTCACGCCGCCGGGTCGGCACGCCGCCCGCCCGGCCGCCTGCGCCGCGAGCCCGGTGGTCCCCGGTCGGCGGCGACGCCGCTGCCCGCCTGCCGCTGAGCGGGCGAGCGGACTGGCGCACCAGGAATCCATCCCGGCCCGGGGGGGCAGCTGGTGCTGCGCGGCGGGAGCGGCGGAGCATCAAGCGGTGAAGTGCGGAGGCAGGCCCGGGCGCGGCCACTCGGTCTCGTACAGCACGCCCCGGCCCGAGGAGGTGATGTAGGCGGTGCGCAGGTCCGGTCCGCCGAAGCAGATGTTGGTGACCAGCGGGTCCGGCACGGGGACCGGCACCTGCTCGACGAGCTCGCCGTCCGGGCTGAGCACGCTGATCTCGCCGGTGTTCAGCGTCGCCACGCACACGTTGCCCGCCGAGTCCACCGCGAGCGAATCCAGCATCCGCGCCCCGGAGAACCCGTGCAGCAGCTCAGCACCGCGGCGCACCCGGCCCGGTCCCAGCACCTCCCAGCTCCACACCCGGCCCGACCCGGTTTCGGCGACGTGCACCCGATCTCCGTCCGGGGACAGGCCGACGCCGTTCGGCTGGTGCAGCGGGAACACCAGTTCCTCCACCCCGGGAGCCGTCCGGCAGCGCGTAGTACAGCCCGCCCAGGTCCATCTCCCGCGCGCGGGTCTTGCCGAAGTCGGTGAAGTAGCAGCCGCCGTCGGCGTCGAACACGAGGTCGTTCGGCCCGCGCAGCGGTCGTCCGTCCACTTCGGTGCGCACGTCGGTGACCTCGCCGTCGAGGGTGACGCGCTGCAGGCGCCCGCCGGAGTAGTCGTCGGGTTGGCCGCCGGGCACGCTCAGCCCGTCCCGGTCGTGCCAGCGGAACCCGCCGTTGTCGCACACGTACACGGCGCCGTCGGGGCCGATGGCCGCGCCGTTGGGTCCACCGCCGCAGTCCGCGACGACCGAGATCGCGCCGTCCGGGGCCACCCGGGACAGCGTGCCGCGGCGGATCTCCACGACCAGCACGGAGCCGTCGGCGAGGGCGACGGGGCCTTCGGGGAACCGCAGGCCTTCGGCGATGGTGCGCAGTTCGGGCATGGGGCGGGACTCCTCTTCTCCTGGTGGCCGATCACCACGCTCCCAGACTCGCGCCGTGTCCTCGACCGCGACGGCGGAGGTTCCGCGGCGCTCCGCACGCCCGCCCCTGCTCACCTCGGCCGGAAGCCGGATCCGATCCGCCGCCGGTGCTCAGCCCCGGCCTTGCCGGCTCCGGTAGGCCGCGACGCCGGCCCGGTGCGCGCAGTTCCGGGTGCAGTACCGCTTCGAGCCGTTGCGCGACAGGTCGACGAACACGGCCCGGCAGCGCAGCCCGGCGCACGCGCCGAGGCGGGCCGATCCGTGCGCGGCGATCACGGCGGCCAGTGCGCTGAGCGTGGTCGCGGCCAGGTGCGCCGCGCAGCGGTCGGTGTCGGAGGTCGTCTCGGTCCACCAGCGGCCCTGCTCGTGGCGCAGTGCCGGGGTGGCTCGGCTGCGGCGCAGGCCGTCGTTGATCAGGGCCGCGGTTCCGGCCGCGTCGGTGCTCGCCCGTTCCAGCACGGCGCGCACCGTCCCGCGCAGCGCGCGGACCTCCGCCAGGTCGGCGCGGGTGGGGCGGCGCGGGCCTGGCGCGGCCGGGGCGTGCCGGTCGAGGAAGTCCGCGAGCTGCTGCACGGTCTCCAGCTCGTCCGCGCCCGTGATCGGCTTGACCGTGTTGGCGAGGTCGACGGCCGTCCGGATCGCCGGATCGTGCTGCCCATCGAGCATCTGGCGTGCCTCCTCGCGACGCCCTAATGTTACACGCGTCATCGCTTTCACCTGTCACGCAGCATCCGGGGAGGGAGCCCGCCGTGGCCGCCGAGCCGTTCAGGGCCAGCATCACCGAAGCCGAGATCGACGATCTGCGCGACCGGTTGCGCCGGACGCGGTGGCCCGAACCCGAGCCGGTGCACGACTGGTCGCAGGGAGTGCCGCTGGCCCGTGCCCAGGAGCTCTGCCGGAGCTGGGCCGAGGACTACGACTTCGGGTTCGCCGAGCGGCTGAACGCCTTCCCGCAGTACCGCGACGTGGTCGACGGGCTGGGCATCCACTTCCTGCACGTCCGCTCGCCGGAGCCGGACGCGTTCCCGCTGGTGCTCACGCACGGGTGGCCGGGCTCGGTGCTCGAGTTCCTGGACGTCCTCGGCCCGCTGACCGACCCCCGCGCGCACGGCGGGGACCCGGCGGATGCGTTCCACGTGGTCGCGCCGTCGTTGCCCGGGTACGGCTGGAGCGACAAGCCGTCGACGACCGGGTGGGGCATCACGCGCATCGCACGCGCCTGGGACGCGTTGATGGTGTCGCTGGGGTACGGCCGGTATGGCGCGCAGGGCGGCGACTGGGGTTCGGCGGTGTCCGGCGCGCTGGGGGAGGTGGCGCCCGAGCGGGTCGCCGGCGTCCACCTGAACATGGGGTCCGTGGCGGCGGGCGCGTTCGACGACCCGACACCCGCGGAGCTGGCGAACCTCGCCGCCGCGGAGGAGTTCCAGCGCACCGGCCGGGGGTACTCGGCGCTCCAGTCGACCCGGCCGCAGACCCTCGGCTACGCGCTCACCGACTCCCCGGCGGGCCAGGCGGCCTGGATCGCCGAGAAGTTCTGGGCGTGGACGGACAACAGCGGCGACATCGAGGACGCGGTGCCGCTGCAGAAGCTCCTCGACGAGATCTCGGTCTACTGGTTCACCGCGTCGGCCGCGTCCTCGGCGCGCCTGTACTGGGAGGGTTTCGCCCGTTTCCGGGACGTGGTCACGGCGCCGTCCGGGCTGTCGGTCTACCCGCGCGACCTCGCCCGCCCGTCGCGGCGGGAGGCCGAACTGCGGTTCACCGACTTGCGCTGGTTCGAGGAACTGCCGCGAGGCGGCCACTTCGCCGCACTGGAGCAGCCGGAGTCGCTGGTCGAGCAGGTGCGCGGCTTCTTCCGCCTCGTCCGCTGACCGCCCGTCGCCACCCGGCCGCGACTCACTAATCCACTGTGGACAGAACGCGTCCGCCGCCGGAGGTGGCGTGGTGCCGCGGTGTTTCGCTGTGCGAAGCTGGTGGTTCGGACCACCGACCGCCCGGCGGAACCCGGGACCGGTCGGATCGAACGGGCCCCGCGCCCGAAACGTCGGAAGGTAGGCGTCGTGACCGAACAATCGCAGGCGTTCGTGCCGGAGTGGGTGCGCGTCGAGCCGGAGCGGGTGCTCGCCTTCGCCGAGGCCGCCGCGCACCCCGACGGCGGCTTCGCCTGGCTGGACTCCGCGGGCGCGCCGGTGCCGGAGCGGCCGGTGGAGACCTGGATCACCTGCCGCACCACGCACGTGCTCGCCCTCGCCGTCGCGCAGGGCCGGGACGACCTGCGGCCGCGGGTCGAGCACGGCGTGGCGGCGCTGCGCGGGCTGCTGCACGACGACGAGCACGGCGGCTGGTTCGCCTCGGCCACCGCCGCCGGTCCGGTCGCCGACCACAAGGGCGCCTACGAGCACGCGTTCGTGCTGCTCGCCGCCGCCAGCGCCGCCGCGATCGGCGCGGACGGCGGGCGGAAGCTGCTGGACGACGCGCTCGCGGTGCAGGACGCGCACTTCTGGGAGGACGAGCACGGCCTGGTCGCCGACTCCTGGAACCGTTCCTGGACCGAGCTGGAGCCCTACCGCGGCGTCAACGCGAACATGCACACCGTGGAGGCGCTGCTGGCCGCCGCCGACGTCACCGGCGACCGCCGCTGGTCCGACCGCGCGGCCCGCATCGTCGAGAACGTGGTGCACGGTTTCGCCCGCGACGGCGGCTGGCGGCTGCCGGAGCACTTCGACCCGAGCTGGAACGTGCGGCTGGACTACAACCGGGACAAGCCCGCCGACCAGTTCCGCCCGTACGGGGTGACCATCGGCCACCTGCTGGAGTGGTCCCGGCTGGCCCTGCACGTGCGGCACGCGCTGGGGGAGCGGGCGCCCGCCTGGCTGCTCGACGACGCGCGGGAGCTGTTCGCCACCGCCGTCCGCGACGGCTGGGACGTGGACGGGGCGGCGGGCTTCGTCTACACCACCGACTTCGACGGCGCCCCGGTGGTGCGCAACCGGCTGCACTGGGTGATCGCGGAGGCGCTGGCCACCGCGTGGGCGCTGCACCAGGCCACCGGCGACGAGGAGTACGCCCGCTGGTTCACCACCTGGGCCGAGCACGCCGAGCGCCACTTCGTGGACCGCGAGCTCGGGTCCTGGCGCCACGAGCTCGACGAGCACAACCGGCCGGCCGCCACGGTCTGGGAGGGCAAGCCCGACCTGTACCACGCGTACCAGGCGACGCTGCTGCCGCGGCTGCGGCCTGCCGCGTCGTTCATCGGCGCGCTGACCGGCTGATCGCCTGCTGAACGCCCTGCCCGTGCGGCAGGGCGTTCTTCTCGGCCGAAGATCTCTGCGATCCGAATTCGTTCAGTGTCAACTGAAATCAAATCCGCAGGCGGCCGGTGTCGATCCGCGCGCAGCGGGTAGCCGGGAGGGCGCGATGACGTCCACCCCGCGAAGGAGGCGGCCGTGAAGATCGTTGCCGTCCTGTACCCCGGCCCCACCGAGCAGCACGTCGACCACTCCGGGCTGGAAGTGCTCGGCAGCACCGAAGGCGCGCTGGGGCTGCGCAAGCAGCTCGAATCCGAAGGCCACGAGTACGTCGTGCTCAGCGATCGGGACGAGGCGCTGCGCGAGCACCTGCCCGACGCCGACGTGTTCATCACGACCCCGTTCTGGCCGACCTACCTCTCCGGCGACGACCTCCGCCGCGCGCCGCGGCTGAAGCTGGTGCTGACCGCGGGCGTCGGCTCCGACCACGTCGACTCGGACACCGCGGCCGAACTCGGCATCACCGTCGCCGAGGTCACCGGCAGCAACGTGGTCAGCGTCGCCGAGCACGCCGTGATGCAGCTGCTGACCCTGGTGCGCAACTACATCCCGGCCTACCAGCAGGTGGTCGACGGCCGCTGGGACATCGCCGACATCGCCGCCCGGTCGCACGACATCGAGGACAAGACCGTCGGCATCATCGGCATGGGCCAGATCGGGCAGCGGATCGCGTTGCGGCTCAAGGGGTTCGACGTGCGGATGCTGTACAACACCCGGCACCGCCGCAGCAGCACCGAAGAAGCCGTGTTCGGCGCCCGGTTCAAGCACCTCGACGACCTGGTGGCGCAGTCGGACGCGATCGTGCTGTCCTGCCCGCTGACGTCCGAGACCAAGGGGATGTTCGGCGAGGAGCGGTTGCGCTCGATGCGGCCCGGCGCGTGGCTGGTGAACATCGCGCGCGGCCAGATCGTCGACACCGACGCGCTGGTGAGGGTGCTGGAGGACGGGCACCTCGGCGGCTACGCGGGCGACGTCTGGTACCCGCAGCCCGCCCCCGCCGACCACCCGTGGCGCAGCATGCCGGGGCACGCGCTGACCCCGCACGTCTCGGGCACCAGCCTCGAAGCGCAGCAGCGCTACGCGGCCGGCGTGCGGGACTCGGTGCGCCGGTTCCTCGCGGGCGAGCCCATCCAGGACGATTACGTCGTCGCCTGAGCCCATCGGGTGGACGGCCCGTCCTGAACGGGCCGTCCGCTCAGCGCGCTCGGCCGTGGCGCCAGCGGACGATCCGCTCCACCAGGCGCATCGTCCGGGCCGTGCGCTCGAAGCTCATCAGCGCCATGCCCGGGAGCGCGAACCGCTGCCGGGTCAGCGAGTGCGATCGGCTGAACTCCAGCAGGCCCTCCGCGCCGTGGATGCGGCCGAACCCGGAGGCGCCGACCCCGCCGAACGGCAGCGCCGCCACCGCCGCGAAGCCCAGCACCGCGTTCACCGAGGTCGCCCCGGCGCGGATCCGCCGCGCGATCTCCATGCCGCGCCCGCGGGAGAACACGGTGGCCGCCAGCCCGAAGTCGGTGGCGTTGGCCAGCCGCACCGCCTCGTCGACCGACTCCACGGTGCGGACCGTGACCGTCGGGCCGAAGGTCTCCTCGCGGACGGCGGCGGAATCCTCGTCGGCGTCCACCAGCAGCACCGGATCCACGTACGGCGGGCTCACCGACTCCGCGCCGCCGACCCGGGCCGTGGCGCCGTGCTCGAGCGCGTCCGCGACGTGCCCGCGCACGATCTCCACCTGCGCGGGCACCGTCATCGGCCCGTAGTGCACCCCGGCCCGCACCCGGCGCAGCCTGTGCTCCAGCTCGGCGAGGAACCGATCCCGCACCTCGCGGACCACGTAGATCCGCTCCACGCCCACGCAGGTCTGCCCGCTGTTGGACATCGCGCCCCACGCGGCGGCGTCCGCGGCCGCGGTCAGGTCGGCATCGGCGGCGACGATCAGCGCGTCCTTGCCGCCGCACTCGACGAGCACCGGGGTCAGCGTCTCCGCGCAGGTCGCCATGATCTTCTTACCGGTGGCGGTGGAGCCGGTGAACGCGAGCTTGTCCACTCCGGCCCGGCACAGCGCCGCCCCGGTCTCCCCACCGCCTTGCACCGCGCTCAGCACGCCGGCGGGCGCGTCCGGGTTCGCCGCCGCGAACGCCTCGACGTACCAGCGGCCGACGGCGGGCGTGTGCTCGCTGGGCTTGAACACGACCGCGTTGCCCGCGGCGAGCGCGTAGGCGATGGAGCCGTTCGGGGTGAACAGCGGGTAGTTCCACGGCCCGATCACGCCGACCACGCCCAGTGGACGCTGCTCGACCCGCGCCGCGTGGTTGGCCATCAGCGGGCCGGGAGAGACCGACCGGGGACGCAGCACCGAGCGGGCGTGGCGCGCGGCCCAGCGGATGTGCTCCAGGGTGAGGGTGAGTTCGAGGAACACGTCGTCGCGGGGCTTGCCGTTCTCGGCGCGGACGAGCGCGGTGATCTCCTCGGCGTGCCGGGTCAGGTGCGCGGCCCAGCGCAGCAGGCGGCGTTCCCGGTCGGCGGAGCCGAGGCCCGCCCACCAGGTCGAGGCCTCGCGGGCGCGGGCGACGGCGGCGGCGACCTGCTCGGGGCCGTCGACGTCGAACTCGGCGACCAGGCCGCCATCAGCGGGATCGGTGGACCGCAGCCGCGGTGTCGGGTCGGTCATGGTCGCTCACAGCCCGTAGGTCTTGCCGATGATGTCGCGCTGGATCTCGCTGGTGCCGCCGTACACGGTGGACACGACGGTGGAGCGCAGCAACGCCTCCATCCCGTACTCGGTGGCGTAGCCGTAGCCGCCGAGCATCTGCATCCCTTCCAAGGACACGTGCTTGGCCAGCTCGGTGCACTTGAGCTTCGCCATCGACGCCTCGCGCGGAAAGGTGCGCTCCGGTGCCTCGTCGATCTGCCGCGCCACGTCGTCGACGAGCAGCCGGGCGCATTCCAGTTCCGTGGCCATGTCGGCGATCCGGTGCCGCAGCGCCTGGAAGGTGCCGATGGGGCGGCCGAACTGCTCGCGTTCCTTCACGTAGGCCACGGTGTCGTCGAACGCGCGGCGCGCGGTGCCGAGCATCAGCGCGGCGAGGATCATCCGCTCCAGGTTCAGCCCGGCCATCAGCTGCTTCCAGCCCTGGTCCACGGTGCCGACCACGGCGTCGTCGGGCAGGAAGCAGTCGGTGAAGTACAGGTCGTTGACCTCGCGCCCGCCCATGGTGTCGATGCCCTGGATCTGGAGGCCGGGGGTGCCGGTGGGCACCACGAACTGGGTCAGTCCCTCGTGCTTGGTGCCGCCGGATCCGGTGCGGGCGATGAGCAGCACGTGGTCGGCGAGGTGCGCGTTGGAGCACCACGTCTTCTGCCCGTTGACCACCCAGCCGCCGTCGCGCCGCTCGGCCTTGCAGGTGAGCGCGCCGACGTCGGATCCGGCGCCCGGCTCGGACATGGAGATCGCTTCGACCCGGCCGCGCACGACGCCTTCGAGGATGGTGCGCTTCTGCTCCGGCGTGCCGAACTTCGCGTAGGCGGCGGCGGAGATGATGGTGGTGGCGAAACCGCCGATGGGTGCGCGGCCGTAGGCGGTCTCCTCCAGGAACAGGCACAGGTCGGTCATGCCGAGCCCCGCGCCGCCGTGCTCCTCGGGGATGTGGACGCCCAGCCAGCCCAGATCGGCCATCTTGGCGTAGAGCTCCTGGTTGTGCAGGTGCGTCCCGCCGTCGGTGAGCTCGTCGCGCTGCTGCTTGCTGCCGCATTCGCGGCGGCAGAACTCGGAGATCGCCTGGACGAAGTCGCGTCGCTCGTCGCTGAGGACTCGGGGCATGGTCGTTTCCTTCCGGGATGGCCGGACGTGATCCCTCGGAGAGTGGTCGGCCGCGGCGGGCCGGACCTCCGGTGAACTGTAAATCCCGATTAACTTAGTGGCAAGGACGTGCCGATCTACCTGCTGCGACGGGGAAAAACCAGCTGGAGGAGCAATGCGCGTGCGATTCACGGTTCACCCGAGCGGGCGCTCCGGTTGCGCCGGACGCGGTGCGGTCAGACGCGGTGCAGCACGTCCAGCGCGAGGTGCGCGGCCTGCTCCGGGGTGGCCGGCTGCGCGCTCGCCATCGCCAGGTCGTTGATCATGTTCAACGCGGCCTGCGCGGTCACCTGCGCGTGCTGGGCGTCCGGGCGCACCCGCTCGGCCACCAGCGTCCACTGCCGCACGTGGTCGCGCTGCGCCCGCCGCAGCTCGTGCCGGTCCCCGGTGGGCAGGTTCTTGTACTCCGAGAGGTAGACGGCGAGCAGGTCCCGGTTGCGGAACGCGAAGTCCACGTAGGCCGCGACCAGCCCGCGCCGCGCGGCCTCGGCGTCCGGGGCGTCGGCCACCGCCTGCCCGCACGCCGAGGTGAGCCGGTCGGCGGCCCGGTAGTACACCGCGGCCAGCAGGTCGGCCTTGCCGCTGAAGTGGCGGTACACGCTGGAAGCGTTGATGCCCGCCGCGGTGCCGATCTCCTCCATGCTCACGGCGTGGAAGCCGCGCCGCCGGAACAGCGGCACGGCCGCGGCCAGCAGCTTCTCCCGCCGCGCGGCCAGGTCGGGGACCCCGTTCCCGGCCGGTGCGGCCGAGGTGGGGGAGTCGGCGGGCGGATCGGCGGCCAGCAGCACCGCCGCGATCGAGCACAACCTCGCCTGGGCCACCTTGTCGCCGAGCGCGACGCGGTGCGTGGACCAGCCGGCGATGCCGCTGAGCGAAGCCGAGGCCAGCAGCCGTGCGGTGGCCGCGGGCAGTTCCGGGCGCACCGCGGCGAGCCGGTGCGCGAGCACCGAGATCAGGTCGCCCAGGCAGCGGGCCACGTGCCTGCGGTCCTCGTCGTCGAGGTGGCGCGCTTCCCACTGGTAGAGCCGGATGCTGCGGCGGCGGTGCACGACCAGTTCGGCGACCGCCCGCACGACCGCGTCCAGCTTGTCCCGGTCGCTGCCGGGTTCGGCGTCGGCCCGCCGCGCGCATTCGGTGAGCGCCGCGGCGAACTCGCGGGCCGCGTGGGCGAGGATGCCCTGCTTGTTGGGGAAGTGGCGGTAGATCGCCGGTCCGGTGATCCCGGCGGCGGAGGCGATCTCGCCGAGGCCGACGCCGTGGTAGCCGCGTTCGCTGAACAGCTCCGCGGCGATGGCGGAGATCTGCGCCCGCCGGTCGCCGGTGCGCAGGCGCGAGGTGCCGCGGGTGCCGGTGCCGCGCGTGCCCGGAGATGCCATGAGTGATACCTCCGTTGCTCGCCGCACCGTCGCGCGCCGACTTTACACTTCGGCGCTCTCGGTGGCAGAGCTGGCGGTCGTGGCCTTGACGGTCTTCGACGACGACACCTATGTTAATCGTAATTCGCATCGTGCCCGGGTTCCCGACCCGCACGTGGAGGAGCCACCGCGCCCGGTGCGCCGACCCTTCCCCGGATCACCGTCGATCGTGGAGGCGCCCAGTGAACGACACCGCAGGCAGCAGGCGACCACCCGGCGCGACCCCGGTGCCCCGGCGTTCCGGGCGGGCGGCATGACCGCCGCGGTGCGCGTCCCGCAACCGCTGACCGGGGACGCGGCGTGGGAACTGGTCGAACGGGCCCAGCGCGGTGACCGGATCGCGTTCGGCAGGCTCTACGAGCGGTACCGCCCGCTGGTCAGCAACTTCCTGTGCGCGCGGATCCGCGACTTCAGCACCGTCGAGGACCTCGTGCACGAGACGTTCGCGCGAGCGCTGCACAACATCCGCACCGTCCGGCGCGGCAGCGACGATCCGGGCGCGTGGTTCGTCACCATCGCCCGCCACCTGCTGCTGGATCACCTCAAGTCCGCGCGCAACCGCCGCGAGGTCGTCACCGCCGACTTCGACCCGGACCGGCGCAGCGCCGACGCGCTGGAGGACCTGGTGCTGGACCGGTTGATGGCCGACCGGCTGTGGTCCCGAGCCGGTGACCTCAGCGACGACCAGCACCGCTGCCTGGTGCTGCGGTTCGCACTGGGCCTGACCGTGGAGCAGACCGCCAGCCGGATGGGGCGCGATGGCGGCGCGGTGCGCGCCCTGCAGTACCGGGCGGTCCGGCGGCTCGGCGCGCTGCTGCGCGAGGACTCCTGGGAGCACGTCCCGCATCCCCGGTGACCGCATCGCCCCGGCTCGCTTCCGGCCAGACCGGGAGGCCGCGGCGGTGTTCCGCGGAGATCCGGTGACCTTCGAACCGGCCCGGTCCCATCCGCATGCTCGATGTGCTCCGCCATCGGCGGGGTGGCCTGCCGCGGCGCGCGGGAACCCGCCGCCGACCGGTGCGCTGGACGGCGCGCAACAGGATCGACGTGCCGGCGCCTCCCGGTCGTCGGCTGCGGCGACAGCGCGCCCGCCCGGTCGGCCCCCGGTCGGCCCCCGGTCGGCCCCGGCCGACGCCGGGCGGGCCCGCAACGCGGTGGCGGCCGCCGTCGAACACCTCGACGGCGGCCGCACCGAACCGCGTCCCTCAGCGGCCGCGCCGCGCCTGCGTTCGACGACGACGGCACCGGCGGGCCGGGTGGCTCAGCCGTGCAGCGCCCGGTCCGGAACGCCGAACCGCTCGGAGGCGCTCAGCTCCTGGTGCCAGTGCGGGTAGATCAGGTACGGCTTGCTGATCTCTTCGAGCTTCCGGAACTCGTCGTCGCTGAGCCGCACCTCGGTCGCCCCGAGGTTGTCCCGCAGCTGCTCGTCCTTGCGGGCGCCGATGACCAGCGAGGTGACCCCCGGCTTGCGCAGCAGGTAGGCCAGCGAGATCTGCGCCGGGGACACCCCGTGCGAGGAGGCGATGTCCACCACTTCCTCGATGGTGTCGTAGAGCTTCTCGGCGTCGCGCACCGGTGGCTCGTTCCAGTCCTCCTCCAGGTGCCTGCCGTCGGCGGCCTGCTGGCCGCGCCGGTACTTGCCGGAGAGCAGCCCGCCGGCCAACGGGCTCCACACCAGCACGCCCAGGCCCTGGTCGATCGAGGCCGGGATCAGCTCGTACTCGGCATCGCGGCTCTCCAGCGAGTAGTAGATCTGGTTCGCCACGAACCGCTGGTAGCCGAGCCGGTCCGCCAGGCCCAGCGCCTTGAGCAGCTGCCAGCCCGCGTAGTTGGACACCCCCAGGTAGCGGACCTTGCCGGAGCGGACCAGCGTGTCCAGCGCTTCGAGGGTCTCCTCCAGCGGCGTCTGCCCGTCCCACTCGTGCACGTGGTAGAGGTCGACGTGGTCGGTGTCGAGCCGGCGCAAGCTGGCCTCCGCCTGCGAGATGATGTGGTGCCGGGAGAGCCCGGCGTCGTTCGGGCCGTCGCCCATGACCATCCGGACCTTCGTGGAGATCAGCACGTCGTCGCGCTTGCCCGCGATGGCCTTGCCGACGATCTGCTCGGCGACGCCGGTCGAGTACATGTTCGCCGTGTCGATCAGGTTGACCCCGGCGTCGAGGCACATGTCGATCTGCCGCTTGGCGCCGTCGACGTCCACGTTGCCGAGCTTGGCGAAGTTGCCCTCGCCGCCGTACGTCATCGTGCCCAAGGTCAGCGTCGAGACACGCAGTCCGGATCGTCCCAGCTGGCGGTACTCCACTGTTGTTCCTCCTGTCGGCGTGCGCGGCGGACCGGTCGCGGTCCCCAGGATCAACGATCAGCGGAAGGGTGTAGTTCCCGGTCCCGACCGCGCCCGGACGCGTTCACCCTTCCCGGTGGAGCGGCAGGTGCTCGTGGTGGACTACGCCGTCCCGGATGTCACCGGTCGCGGTGAACCCGGTGTCGTCGACGTCGTCGAGGTGACTCCCGGTGACGGTGCAGCCGTCGGTGCGGGCGCTCGCCCGGTTCGTGCGGGCCTCGTCGTAGCGCCCGTCGGCCCGCGGCTCCTGGCGGATGTGGCCCGTCGGCGGTCACCCACGTGCCGGCCACGCCCACCGGCCGGTCCTGTTCGGGTTCCCGATCGCGTTCGTGCCGAGCCGAGCATGCGGCCGGGCGGTAGGTGGCGGGGAGGCGGCGCGGTTCCCGGCTTTCTTGCGCCCGCCACCGGTTGAGTACACAGTGGACTGAGTCCGGTAACGCGAATTCCCTTCACCACACGAAGGTGTTCCTCCATCCTGCGTGGCGACCGGTGCCGGTCCTAGTCTTGCCGGACCACCCAGGTCGCAGGCGGGTGAGGGGGCCATTGTGGACATGTCACGGGCTCGTGGACGACCTGCCCACGAGCGCACCACCGCGCGGGTACCGGACTTCGCGGCGCAGCTGCCCGACAGCGCGGCCGTGCTCGCGCGGGCCGACGGCGAGAACTTCCCCGTCGCGGCGCGAGTGCTGCCGCGGGGCCCGCGCACCCACCTGATGGCGCTCTACGGCTACTTCCGGCTCGTCGACTACGCCGGGGACGACGCGCCCGGCAACCGCGAAGTCCTGCTCGACCACCTCGAAACCGACCTCGGCCACGCCTACCGCGGCACCCCGCGGCTCCCGCTGCTCAAAGCACTCGCACCCACCATCCGCGCCTGCGGCCTGCCGCAGGAGGTGCTGGTGCGGCTGATCGACGCGAACCGGCGGGACCAGCACGTGCACCGCTACCGCACCTTCACCGAGCTCGTCGACTACTGCGCGCTCTCGGCGAACCCCGTCGGCGAATCCGTGCTGCACGTCTTCGGCTGCGCCCGTCCCGACCTGGTCGCCCTCTCCGACCGCATCTGCACCGCGCTGCAGATCCTGGAGCACTGCCAGGACGTGCTCGAAGACCACCGCGCGGGCCGCGTCTACCTGCCCGAAGCGGACCTGCGCCACTACGGCTGCGCGCCCGAGGAACTGGAATCGGGCCGGGTCCCCGCGCATTGGCGGGCGCTGCTGCGCTTCCAGGTCGTGCGCGCGCACCGGATGCTCGAATCCGGCGCGCCCCTGGTCGGCAAGCTGCCGATGCCCGCCCGGCTCGCCGTCGCCGGGTACGTGGCGGGTGGACGCGCCACCGTCCACGCGTTCACCGCCGCCCGGTTCGACCCGATCAGCGGGGACGTGACCCCCGCCCGCGCCCGCACCGCCGCCGAATCGGTGCGCTTGCTGCTGTCAGGAGGTACCTGGTGACCACTTCGGTTCCGGAGGCGTACCGGGAGTGCGAGCGGATCACCCGCGAGCGCGCGCGCAACTTCTCCTACGGGATCAGGTTGCTGCCGGGGCCGAAGCGGCGGGCGCTGTCCGCGGTGTACGCGTTCGCCCGCCGCGTCGACGACATCGGCGACGGCGAGCTGCCCGCCGCCGAGAAGCTGCGGCTGCTGGCCGAAGCCCGCACCGCGCTGCACCACGCGAGCCCGCGGTCCGCGGACCCGGTGCTGGTGGCGCTGGCCGACGCCGAATCGCGGCTGGCACTGCCGATGTCCGCCTTCGACGAGCTCATCGACGGCTGCGAAGCGGACGTGCGCGGCACCAAGTACCTGACCTTCGAGGACCTGCTGCACTACTGCCGCTGCGTCGCCGGATCGATCGGCAGGCTCTCGCTCGGGGTGTTCGGCACCACCGACCGGGCCGTGGCCGAACGCCGTGCCGACTCCCTCGGCGTCGCGCTGCAGCTCACCAACATCCTGCGCGACGTGCGCGAGGACCACGGCAACGGGCGCGTCTACCTGCCCGCGGAGGATCTGCAGCGCTTCGGCGTGCACCTCGTCCCCGGCGAACCCGGCCCGGTCGCGAGCGACGCCGACGGGCTCGCCCGGCTCGTGCGGTTCGAGGTCGCCCGCGCCGAGCAGTGGTACCGGGAGGGCTTCGGGCTGCTGCCGATGCTCGACCGCCGCAGCCGGGCCTGCTGCGCGTCCATGTCCGGGATCTACCACGAGGTGCTGCAGGCCATCGCCGCCGCGCCCTCGCGGGCGATGCGGCGGCGCACCTCGCTGCCCGCCTGGCGCAAGGCCGGCGTGGCGGCCCGCTCGTTGGCGGGGATGGCGCCGTGAACCGCGCCGTGCTCGTCGTCGGCGGCGGCCTCGCCGGGCTCACCGCGGCGCTGCGCTGCGCCGACCAGGGCTTCGAGGTGACGTTGCTGGAAGCGCGGTCCCGGCTCGGCGGCGCCGCGGGATCGTTCCGCCGCGGCGACCTCGACGTCGACACCGGGCAGCACGTGATCCTGCGCTGCTACACCGCCTACCGCGCGCTGCTGCGCCGGTTCGGCGCCGCCGACGGGATCCACGTGCAGCCGAAGCTGCGGATCCCGGTGCTGCGACCCGGCGCGCCGCCGAGCGTGCTGCGGCGCTGGCAGGCGCCCGCCCCGCTGCACCTGGCACCCGCGCTGCTCGGCTACCGGGCCCTGACGCCCGCCGAACGGCTCGGCGCCGCGCGGACCGCGCTCGCGCTGCGCGCGCTGGACCCGGCCGACCCGGAGCTCGACGAGCACAGCTTCGGGGACTGGCTGCGCTCCCGCGGCGAATCGGCGCGAGCCGTGGACGCGCTGTGGGGGCTGCTGTCGGTGGCCGCGCTCAACGCCCAGCCCGACCGCTCCTCGCTGGCGCTGGCGGTGAAGGTCTTCCGCACCGGCGTGCTCGACGGCACCGACTCCGCCGACATCGGCATCCCGCGCCGCCCGCTCGGCGCGCTGCACGACACCGCGGCGCACCGGGCGCTGCACGCCGCCGGGGTGCGGGTCCTGCTGCGCACCAAGGCGGTCGGGCTGCGCCGGGACGCGCTCGGCTGGCGCGTGCCCGTGCGCGGGCGCGGCGGTGAGGACGTGCTCAACGCCGACTCCGTGGTCGTGGCCGTGCCGCACCAGCACGCCACCGCGCTGCTGACCGGGCTGCCGCTGCCCGCGGTACCGCGCTGGTCCGGGCTCTCGGCGGCGCCCATCGTCAACGTGCACGTGCACTACGACCGGGCGGTGCTGGCCGAGCCGATGGCCGCGGTGCTCGACTCGCCGGTGCAGTGGCTGTTCGACCGGACCGCGATCGCGGGCGCGCGGCACGGCCAGTACCTGGCCCTCTCGTTGTCCGCCGCGCAGGACCTGCTCGACCGGCGCACCGACGAGCTGCGCGAGCTGTTCCTGCCCGCCCTGCGGGATCTGCTGCCCGCGGCCCGGCAGGCCCGCGTCGACGACTTCTTCGTCACCCGCGAACCGCGCGCGACTTTCGACCAGGCCCCCGGCACGCGGGCGATGCGTCCCGCGGCGGACACCGGGCTCACCGGGCTGGTGCTGGCAGGCGCGTGGACCGCCACCGGCTGGCCCGACACCCTCGAAGGCGCTGTGCGCAGCGGAGAACGGGCCGCGCGCGTCGTGCGAGCGGCCACCGGCGACGCCCGGCAGACGGGCGTGGAGGTGTCCCGATGACCATTGCCGTCCCCAGCGCGCTGACCACCTCGCGACGGCAGGTGGAGCCCGCACTCCGGGCCGCGGTCGGCGAGCTCGACGAGCACACCCGGCTGGTCTGCGAGTACCACTTCGGCTGGGTGCACGCCGACGGCAGCCCCGACGGGCGCACCGGCAAGGCGCTGCGGCCCGCGCTGGTGCTGCTCGCCGCTGCCGCCGCCGTCGAGGACGCCCCCGCCCCGTTCCGGGAAGCGGCCGCGGTGGAACTGGTGCACAACTTCTCGCTGCTGCACGACGACCTGATGGACGACGACACCTCCCGGCGGCACCGGCCCACCGCGTGGACGGTGTTCGGCAGGCCCGCCGCGCTGCTGGCCGGGGACGCGCTGCTCGCGCTCGGCACCAGCGTGCTCGTCGACCCGCCGGCCCCGCACGCCGCCGACGCGGTGCGGATGCTCGGCTCGGCGACCGGGCGGCTCATCGTCGGGCAGGCCGCCGACCTCGACTTCGAGCGGCGGCACGACGTGGGGCTCGGCGAGTGCCTGCGGATGGTCGAGGGCAAGACCGCGGCGCTGCTCGGGTGCGCCTGCGGGCTCGGCGCGCTGGCCGCGGGCGCGGATCCGGCCGTCGTGTCGCGGCTGCGGACCTTCGGCGAGGAGCTGGGGATGGCCTTCCAGCTCGTCGACGACCTGCTCGGCCTGTGGGGAGATCCGGCGACCACCGGGAAACCGGTGCTCTCCGACGTGCGGGCGCGGAAGAAGACGGCGCCCGTCGTGCACGCCCTCACCTCCGGGACCGCGGCGGGAGAGCGGCTGCACCGGCTCTACCAGGACCCCGAGCAGCTCGTCGGCGACCGCGCCGAACTCGCCGCCGACCTGGTGCGCCAGGCCGGTTCGAAGGAGTGGGCCGAGAACGAATGCGAACGCAGGCTGACCGCCGCGCTCGCGCAGCTGCCCACCGGCGGCCGGACCGGCCCCGCGGTGGACGCCCTGACCGAACTCGCGGAATTCATCGTGCGGAGGCAATGGTGACCGAACAGCTGACCCGATCCGGGACCGAGGAGCAGACCCTGCCGGACCTGCCGCTGGGCAGCGGTGTCCGCGCGCACGCGGCGCTGCTGTCGGCCCAGGAGCACCTGCTGTCCCTGCAGGACACCGACGGCTGGTGGAAGGGGGAGTTGCAGACCAACGTCACCATGGACGCCGAAGACCTGCTGATGCGCCAGTTCCTCGGCATCCGCACCCCCGCCGAGACCGAGCGCGGCGCGCGCTGGATCCGCTCCCAGCAGCGCGAGGACGGCACCTGGGCGACTTACTTCGGCGGCCCCGGAGACCTGTCCACCACCGTCGAGGCCTACACCGCGCTCAAGCTCGCGGGCGACGACCCCGAGGCCGAGCACATGGCGGCGGCCCGTTCCTGGATCCTCGCCCGGGGCGGCATCGAGGAGACCCGGGTGTTCACCCGGATCTGGCTGGCGCTGTTCGGCGAGTGGTCCTGGGACGAGCTGCCCGCGATGCCGCCGGAAGTGGTGCTGCTGGGCAAGTCGGTGCCGCTGAACCTGGCGGACTGGGCGTGCTGGGCCCGGCAGACCGTGGTGCCGCTGACCGTCGTGTGCACGCTGCGGCCGAGTCGCGACCTGGGCGTGGGCGTCGGGGAACTGCGCACCGGGCGGGTCCCGCAGCGCTCCACCGGCGCGTGGGACCGGGCGTTCCACGCGCTCGACGCGGTCCTGCACCGCTACCAGCGCCGTCCGCTGCGGTCGCTGCGGGAGCTGGCGATGCGCCGGGCCGCCGAGTGGATCGTCGCGCGGCAGGAGGCCGACGGGTCCTGGGGCGGCATCCAGCCGCCGTGGGTGTACTCGCTGCTGGCGCTGCACCTGCTCGGCTACCCGCTGGAGCACCCCGTGCTGCGGGAGGGCATCGCCGGGCTCGACGGGTTCACCGTCCACGAGCAGACGGCGGACGGGCCGGTGCGCAGGCTGGAGGCGTGCCAGTCGCCGGTGTGGGACACCGTGCTGACCGTGCAGGCGCTGCGCGACTCCGGGCTGCCCGCCGACCACCCGGCGCTGCGCTGCGCAGCGGACTACCTGCTCGACGAGGAGGTGCGGGTGACCGGTGACTGGGCGGTGCGCAGGCCGAACCTGGCGCCCGGCGGGTGGGCCTTCGAGTTCGAGAACGACGGGTACCCCGACACCGACGACACCGCCGTCGCGCTGCTGGCGCTCAACCGGATCCAGCACACGAAGCCGGCCGAGGTCCGCCGCGCCATCGACCGCGGGGTGCACTGGCTGCGCGGCATGCAGTCCCGCGACGGCGGCTGGGGCGCGTTCGACGCGGACAACACCCGCAAGCTCGTCACCCGGCTCCCGTTCTGCGACTTCGGCGAGGTCATCGACCCGCCGTCGGCGGACGTCACCGCCCACGTGGTGGAGGCGCTGTCCGCGGTCGGGCACCGCGACGACCCGGCGGTGCGCGCCGGGGTCCGCTGGCTGCTGGAGAACCAGGAGTCCGGCGGTTCCTGGTTCGGCCGCTGGGGCGCCAACCACGTCTACGGCACCGGAGCGGTGGTGCCCGCGCTGGTCGAGGCCGGGGTGCCCGCGAACCACCCGTCGCTGCGGCGCGCGGCGCGCTGGCTGGAGCAGCACCAGAACGCCGACGGCGGCTGGGGCGAGGACATGCGCTCCTACACCGACGAGCGCTGGATCGGCGTGGGCACCTCCACCGCCTCGCAGACCGGGTGGGCGCTGATGGCGCTGCTCGCGCTGGGCAGGCACACCACCGAGGCGGTGCGCAACGGGGTCGAGCACCTGGCGGCCACCCAGCGCGCGGACGGCACCTGGGACGAGCCGCACTACACCGGCACCGGGTTCCCCGGCGACTTCTCGATCAACTACCACCTGTACCGGCTGATCTTCCCGCTCACCGCGCTCGGCCGGTACGAGCGCGCGGTCGCCGAGCGGTGATCGGGGCGCGGCGGTGAGCGCGGCGGCGCGACGGCGGACCGGTGGTGCAGCCACCGGTTCCCGGGTGCTGCTGTGCGCGCCGCTGCGCTGCGAGGCGGTCGCGCTGCGCGGCGCGACCGGTTCACCGGTGCTGCGCACCGGGCTCGGGCCGTGGCGCAGCGCGCGCCGCGTCGCCGGGGTTCCGCTCGGTCCCGAGGACGCGCCGGTCCTGCTCGGCCTGGGCGGGGGAGTGGGGGATACCGGTCCCGGCGCGGTCGTGGTCGTCGACGAGGACCGCGACGAGGCGGGCAGCGTGCGGCTGCCCGGGGCGGCCGGGCTGGCCGAGCTCCTCCGCGGCGCCGGGTTCCCGGTGCTGGTCGGTCCCGTCGCCAGCGCGGACCACCTGGTCGGCGGCGTCGAGCGCGCCGCGCAGGCCACCACGGGCGTGGTGGCGGTGGACATGGAATCGGCCGCGGTGGCGCGCTCGGCCGGGGACCGGTTGTGCGCCGTGGTGCGGGTCGTCGTCGACACCGCGCGGACTCCGCTGCTGCACCCGCGCACCGCCGACCGGGGGCTGCGCGCCCTGCTGCGGCTGCGGCGGCTCGCTCCCGCGGTGACCGCGTGGGCCGCCTCGTCACGGCGATGTCGGCCCGCGACGACCGACCACCCGCGGTGACGACCCGCCGTCCCGACCCCACCCGAGCTGGAGGTACTGACATGGGAATTCCGCTGCGCCAAGCCGTCCGCGTCGGCTCCTACCTCGTGCGGCAGAAGCTCGCGCGACGCGAGAAGTTCGCCCTCACCCTGGAGCTCGAACCGCTGTTCGCCTGCAACCTGGCCTGCGCCGGCTGCGGCAAGATCCAGCACCCGGCCAGCGTGCTCAAGCAGCGCATGCCGGTGGACCGGGCGCTGGCCGCCGTCGAGGAGTGCGGCGCCCCGGTCGTGTCCATCGCCGGTGGCGAACCGCTGATGCACCCCGAGATCGAGGTGATGGTCGCCGAGCTGGTGCGGCGCAAGAAGTTCGTCTACCTGTGCACGAACGCGCTGCTGATGCCCCGCAAGATCGATAAGTTCACGCCGTCGCCGTACTTCTCCTGGGCGGTGCACATCGACGGGCTGCAGGAGCGCCACGACGCCTCGGTGTGCAAGCAGGGCGTGTTCGACCAGGCGGTGGAGAACGTGCGCGAGGCGCAGCGCCGCGGCTTCCGGGTCACCACCAACAGCACGTTCTTCAGCACCGACACGCCCGCGTCGGTGATCGAGGTGCTCGACTACCTCAACGACGAGCTCCAGGTCGACCAGATGATGCTCTCGCCCGCCTACGCCTACGACAAGGCGCCCGACCAGGAGCACTTCCTCGGCGTCACCGAGACCCGCGAGCTGTTCGCGAAGGTCTTCGCCGACGGCAGGCGCAAGAAGTGGCGGTTCAACCACTCGCCGCGGTTCCTGGACTTCCTGGAGGGCAAGGTCGACTTCGGCTGCACCGCGTGGGCGATCCCGTCCTTCTCGCTGCACGGCTGGCAGCGGCCCTGCTACCTGATGGGTGACGGGTACGCGCAGAGCTACCGGGAGCTGATCGACGAGACCGACTGGGAGTCCTACGGGCGCGGCCGGGATCCGCGGTGCGCCAACTGCATGGCTCATTGCGGTTATGAGCCCACCGCGGTACTGGCCACGATGGGTTCACTACGCGAATCGATTCGTGCCCTGAAGGGGTGAGGGATACCACCCGAACCACTGTTGATCAGCAACGATGCGGTTACCCTTGTGGTCCCGCCCCCGACGACGGACACCGATACGCATGAAGCAGCCATCGCAGGTCGTGCACCTCGACGCGCTCCCATCGCACCTGTGGCACGCCGCCAAGCACCTGGGCGAAACGGTCGTCGCACCGCTGGTGCTGTTCTACGTCCTGTTCACCTTCACCGGTCTGACCGGTGGACTGATCGCCGCACTCGTGTGGGGCGTCGGCGCCGTCGCCGTCCGCCTCGTGCTCCGGCTGCGGGTGCCGCTGGTGCTGATGCTGACCACCGGGGTGCTGGTGGTGCGGACCGTCGTCGGGTTCGCCACGAACAGCTCGTTCCTGTACTTCCTGGAACCGAGCCTGCAGAACTTCCTGGTGGCCGTGCTGTTCCTCGGGTCGCTGCTGTTCGAACGGACGCTCATCGCCAAGCTCGCCGACGACTTCTGCATCCTGCCGCCGTCGCTGATCGGCAACGCCCGGGTGCAGCGGTTCTTCCGGCGGGTGTCGCTGCTGTGGGCGCTGGTGTTCACGATCAACGGCTTCACCACGCTGTGGGCGCTCGCCCAGGCCACCATCGGGCACTTCCTGCTGGCCAGCACGGCAGGCTCGTTCAGCCTGGTCGCGGTGGCCGCGGTCGCCTCGATCTGGTGGCTGCGCCGCGAGCTGCGCGGTGAGGGGATCACGCTGCGCTTCGCCCGCGCGGCCTGAGCATCCGCGGTCGCACGGCCCACCGATCCGGTCCAGCCGGGTCGGTGGGCCGTTCTCGTGAGCGCCCTCAGCCGAAGCGGTGGGCGAGGCGGTGGAAGGTCGCGGGCAGCGCGCCCTGCGCCCGGGCGGCGAGACCCAGCCAGCTCGGCACGAACACCTCCGCCGTGTCCTCCTCCAGCGCGCGCACCAGCACCCGCGCCACCCGCTCCGGCGGTACCGGCCGCGGGAAGCGGCGCTCCGGGGCACCCCGGCGGTCGAAGAAGCGGGTGGCGACCAAGCCCGGGAACACGGTGGTCACCGGCACGCCCTCGTGCGCCACGCTCGCCGCGAACGCCCGCAGCCCCGCCTTCGTCGCCGAGTACACCGCCTCCCCGCGCACCCCGGTCGCGGCTATCGACGAGACGAACCCCACCTGGCCGCCCCGAGCGACCAGCCCGGGCAGCGCCGCGCGCGTCAGCTGCAGCGGGGCCGTGAGGTTGAGCGCCACCAGCTCCGCCACCCGCGCCTCCGGCATCTCCGGCAACGGACCCGCGCACCCGGCCCCGGCGTTGTTGATCAGCAGGTCGGTGTCGGCGGCGACCTCGGCGACCCGGCGCACCGCATCCGGATCCGCCAGGTCCGCCACCAGCGCGCGCCCGCCGCTGCGCCGCGCCACCGCCGCCAGCCGCTCCCGGTTCCGGCCCACCAGCACCGGATCGCACCCGAGCGCCCCCAGCTCCAGCGCGAGCGCCGCGCCGATGCCGGAGGACGCGCCGGTGACCAGCGCGGAGCGCCACCTCACCCGGCACCTTCCTCGATGGCCCGCCGCAGGTGCTCGCCGCGGTGCGTGAGCACCCAGATGCCCGCCATCAGCACCAGGCCCGCCAGCACCTGCCCGGCCACCGCGCCCGGCGCCGTCTCCACGCGCTCGCCGAGCCAGCTCACCCCGATCGCCATCCCCACCAGCGGATCCGCCGCGGTGATCACCGCGAGGGCCGGGGAGATGAACCGGCCCTGCTGGAACGTGTTCTGGCTCAGCAGGAACCCCACCGGCCCCAGTGCGCACACCACGTACAGCGTCGGATGCGTGAACGGTTCGGCGATGCCGCCGTGCCGCAGCTGCTCGGCCACCACCTTGATCAGACCGGCGGTGACCCCGTAGAGCACGCCCGTCGCCAGCGCCAGCGCCAGCACCCGCACCTCACCGGGGAAGCGGTTCGCGGTGAGCACGCAGGCCAGCACCACCAAGGCCAGCACCACCGCCAGCGGCCGCACGTCCGTCGCCCCCGTGAATCCCGTCCCCTCGCCGACGGGCCGCGCCAGCAGCAGGAACGCGGCGAGCCCCGCCATCACCGCCAGCGCGCCCAGCACCAGCACCCGGTCCAGCCTGCGGTGCGCCATCCCCGCCGCGAACACCGCCCCGAACAGCACCGAGGTCACCAGCAGCGGCTGCACCAGCACCAGCGGTCCGAACGCCAGCGCCACCATCTGCAGCGACAGCCCGGCCAGCACCGTCCCGATGCTGAGCAGCCAGACCGGCTTGCGCACCAGGTCCCACAGCAGCCGCGGGTCGAGCGTGCGGCTGGTGGGCACCTGCTTGGTGGCGCGCTGCTGCACCGCGCTGGCCAGCCCGAACCCGGCCGCGCCGAGGACGGCGGCCGGTACCGCGATCCCCAGCATCGTGCCCGTGGAACTCACGAGCCGACGCCCACCGGTGCGGGGTCGCCCAGCGCGGCGAACGCCTGCCGGAACCGGTCGGCGAACTCGGCCACGTCCGGGAACGACCCGGGGTCGGTGGTGATGCCGACGCCCGTGTGCTCGGCCCAGTGGATCACTCCGAGCGCCAGGCCCACCCCGGCGGCCAGTGGCAGCACCGGGTGCACGGTGTGCAACCGCGCGCCCGCGATCCGCGGCGGTTCGGCCCGACCGGGCATGACCGAGACGATGGCCTGGAAGAAACGTCCCCGGTACATCGACCGGACCGCTCGCGCGTGCAGCGGGGCCGGGAGCTTGCCCAGCGCCCCCACCACCGCGGCAGCGGCGACCGGCATGCCGCCGCGTTGCGCCCGGTCCAGGCGGGCGGCGATCTCGGAGAGGCGTCGGCGCGGCGCCATCGGACCCAGCGGCAGGTCCACCGCGATCCCCGCCGCGTGGTTGCCGAACCAGGACGTCCCGCCACCGGTGCCCCGGGGCACCATCGCGCGCAGCGAGCGCTGCGTGGTGTCGTTCTCGTCCACCAGGTGCAGCGCTTCGGCCAGCACCGCCAGCAGCAGCGCGGTCCGGCTGACCCGGTGGGCGGCGGCGGTGCGGCGCACCTGCTCGGTGGGGAGCTCCACCCACGCGTAGCGGCGGGCCGAGGTGCTGCGCCGCGCCGGCCCCGCCGCGGGCAGCGCGTTCGCCGCGGCCAGGCCCAGCACACCGCGCAGCACCACCAGCGCCCGGCGCGCCCCCGACAGCTCCGGGGCGGCGGGCGGCGGCTCCTCCTGCGGGTCGTCGGAGAGCAACCGCAGCAGCGTCGCGGTCATCACCAGCCCGTCACCCAGCGCGTGGTGCATCGACACCAGCAGCACGACCTGCGCCGAGCCGGGTTCGCGCAGCACCTTCAACGCCCATGGCGGCCGGTCGGCGCGCAGCGGGGCGGTGAAGAACTCCCGCTCGACCCGTTCCCGCTCGCCGGGAGCGCCGCTCAGCTCGTGGTGGCCGAGGTGCTCGGGCACCGAGATCTCCCGCACGGGGATCCAGCGCCCGCCGCTGAGCCGGTGGTGCAGCATCGGCAGCCGCGGCGCCCGGCTGGTGATCAGGGCGCCGAGGTGGTCGATCCAGTCCGCGGTCGTCATCACCCGGTCCGGGTCGCTCAGCGTCAGCACCGCGCCGGTGCGCTGCGGTACCTCCGGGGTGGCGGCGTGCACGAAGAACGCGTCCTGCCCGCGCAGCCGCCGCGGGCGCGGCGGGGGGCGCAGGTCGGCGAGCTCGGGCACCTGGTCGGCGAACCGGCCGGTGACCCGCAGGTGCTCGTGCACGCGCTGCTCGACCGCGTGCAGCTCGTCCGGGTCGGTGAGCAGGCGGTCCAGCGCCCCGGCCAGCGCGTCGGCGTCCTCGCACAGCAAGGCGAGCCCGGCGTCGGCCATCAGTTCGGCGTTGGCGCGGCCGTGCCCGGCGATCGGTTCCACCATGAGCACCGGCCGTGCGCAGGCGAGCGCCTCCAGCGCGGTCGCACCACCCGCGTTGGTCACCACCACGTCGGCGGCCGTGGTGTAGGCGGGCACGTTCCGCACCCAGCTCAGCGGCACCAGCCGGGGGTCCTGCTCGGCGCGGTCCCGCAGGCGCCGCAGCAGCGCCTCGTTGTGCCCGCACAGCACCACCACCCGGTCGATCCCGGTGCGCAGCGCGGCATCGGCGGCGCGCTCCACGGAACCGAAGCCGAGCGAACCGCAGGAGATCAGCAGCATCCGCCCCTCGGCGGGCAGCCCGCAGTCCCGGCGGGCCTCGGCCTTGTCCCGCGGCCGGAACCGGGACTCCACCGGCGGGGCGCTCACCGCGTGCACCGAGCGGGGCTGGGCACGCCGTGCGGCCCGCAGCCCGTTCTCGCTCATCACGTAGTGCAGGTCGATCCGCGAGTACACCCAGAACGGGTGCGGCGCGAAGTCGGAGATCACCGCCGCGATCGGCACGTCGAGCTCGCCGCGCCCGCGCAGCCAGTCGAGGCCCGCGGTACCCAGCGGGTAGGTCGAGACGATCAGGTCCGGGCGGTGCTCGGCCAGCACCGGCCGCAGCCGCCGCCCGCACCAGGACCCGACGAAGCGGCGGCAACCGTCGGCGAACCAGCGCTGCCGCCACAGCGCGGCGTAGAAGAAGTCGTACAGCCACGGGGTGCTCTCGACGTTGGTGACGTAGATGCGCTGGAACGCGCCCGGCACCCACGAACCCATGACCTGCAGCGCGTCCACCCAGGTGACGGCGCATCCCGGCCAGCGGGCGCGGGCGGCCTCCTCCACGGCCCGCGCCGTGGCGTTGTGGCCTTCCCCGATGGTGGCGCTGACCAGCAGGAGTCGGTGCGGTGGCTGAGTCACGAGGCGAGCTCCCCCCCTCCGAGAACGGCTCGTGGTCCGGAGGCTAACGGCGTCCCGGAGGCCCGGCCGGATGAGCGAACGTCGCGCAGCCGGATGACTCGGCGGCCGGTTCCGGGTGAGGATGGCCGTGGTGGATCAGCTGAGGCCCGGGCGACCGGGCGGGACGGGAGTGGGCATGACCAGCAAGCAGGAGGCGGCGGCCGCGGTCCGGGCGAAGAAGGTGGAGCTCGGCATCACGTGGGCGCAGCTGGCGGAGGCCGTGGGGCGCCCGGTGGCGTGGACGACGGCGGCGCTGCTGGGCCAGCACCCGATGCCGGAGGCGGAGGCGCGCGCGGCGGGGGAGCTGCTGGAACTGGGACCGGACGTGCTGCACGCGCTGCGGCTGCAACCCACCAGGGGCGCGTTGGACCAGCCGGTGCCCACCGACCCGACGATGTACCGGTTCTACGAGGTGCTGCAGGTCTACGGGCCGACGATCAAGGAGCTGATCCACGAGGAGTTCGGCGACGGCATCATGAGCGCGATCAACTTCCGGCTCGACGTGAGCCGCGCGGAAGATCCGCAGGGCGACCGGGTGGTGGTGACGCTGGACGGCAAGTTCCTGCCGTACCAGTGGTGACCTCGCCGCGCCCCTGAGCGGGCGTTCAGCCGGTGGCCGCGAGGAACGCGTCGCGCAGGTCGTGGGTGATGTGCGCGGGCCACAGCGCGTGCAGCGGCGCGAACAGCGCCGGGCGCAGCTCCACCACCCGGGTCCGCCCGCCCGCGGTGGGCCCGGGCGGGGCGGTCACCAGGGCCACGTGCCGGGTGCCGATCACCGCGGTGACCGGCGGGGTGCCCTGGATCGGATTGCGCAGGTGCTCCGGTTCGAACCCGGCGCGGCGGCAGTGCTCCAGCAGCAGGTCGGTGTAGCCGGACCGCCCCGGATCGCCCCAGACCACGAGCCGTTCCCCGGCTAGTTCGGTGAGCTCGACGTGGTCCCGGCCGGCCAGGTGGTGGTCCGCGGCGACGGCGAGCGACAGCCGGTCCTGGCTGAGGGTGCTGCGGGTCAGCCCGTGCTGGGGGCGCATGCCGCGGCAGAGCCCGAGGTCGAGTTCGCCGCCGAGCAGGTCCTCGGTGAGCTGCTGCGGGTAGTGCTGGTGCACTTCGGTGCCGAGCGCGGGCAGCTCGGCGAGCGCGGTGTGCACCAAGGTGGTGACTTCGTCGCTGGTCACGGCCGGGGTGTGCCCGATCCGCAGGGTCTCGGCGCCGCCGCGTCCGATGCGGCGGGCGCGGTGCAGCGCGGCGCGGGCGATGCCGTGCAGGACCCGCGCGTCTTCGATGAGCGCCTGCCCGGCGGGCAGCGGGGTGACCCCGCCGGTGTCGCGGCGCAGCAGCGGGACGCCGACCTCGCGTTCGAGGCTGCGCACCGAGGTGCTCAGCGCCTGCTGGGTGAGGTGCAGCCGGGCCGCGGCCCTGGTGAATCCGCCTTCTTCGGCCACGGCGACGAGGTGCTCCAGCTTGCGCAGGTCCAGTCCCACGTCGGTCCTCCATCTCCTCGTCGGCTGCCGCGTCCCGCACTCGCCGGGGCGGCCGGCCCCCCGCTCCGGCCGCCCCGGCATCCTGCTCCACCCTGGCGGGCGGTCCGGTCAGCGGGTGGTGTACCCGCCGTTGGCGAAGATCGTCTGCCCGGTGATCCACCAGCCGTCGGTGGCCAGGAAGCGGACCAGCGGTTCGATGTCCTCGATCTTGGTGAGCTGGTTGCCGAGGGCCTGCGACTTGTGGAACTCGACCCGTTCGGGGGTCTCCTGCGGATAGAAGAACGGGGTGTCCATCGGCCCGGGGGCGATGTTGTTCACCGAGATGCCGCGGTCGGCGAACTCCTTGGCCGCGGCCCGGGTGAAGTGCTCCAGCGGCGCCTTGCCGCCCGCGTAGGTGGAGTAGCCGTCGGTGAACGCCGCCAGCAGCGAGGTCACCAAGCTGATGATCTTGCCGTTGTCGTTGAGCCGGCGGCCCGCCTCCTGCAGGAAGAAGTACGCGGCCTTGGCGTTGATGCCGAACATCCGGTCGTACTCCTCCTCGGAGGTCTCCACGATCGGTTTGCGCAGCACCATGCCGGTGGTGTTGACGGCGACGTCGACGCCGCCGAACTCGTCGACGGCCGCGTCGAACAGCCGCCGCACGTCCTCGACCCGGGTCAGGTCACCCGCGACGGTGATCGCCTGCGAACCCGCCGCGCGAACGGCCTCGGCGGTGCGCTCGGCGTCGTCCTTCGAGGACTCGGAGTGGTGGTGGACCACGACCTTGGCGCCGGCTTCGGCGAGCTTGGTGCTGATCAGCCCACCGAGGTTCTTGCCGCCACCCGCGACCACCGCGACCTTGCCGTTCAGCGTGTGCTCGGTCATCTCGCCCTCCTTGCCGGGATCGGTCGACCGGCGCGTTCCGCCGGCCCGGCCCCGACGCTAGGGGCCGTAGCCCGGATCCGGGAAACACGCGCTTCGCGTGCGCCGACAAGGAACGCTGATGGCCGCAGGCCGCGGCGGGTTCAGCAGGTCATCCGCAGATCTTCCCGGCGGCCGCGGTGAGGGCGTCCCGGTGCAGCGCGTCCAGCCGGTGCCCGAAGACCGCGGTGACCGCGGAGGCGGCGAGGTCCAGCCGGCATTCGTCGGTGGGTTCCCGCACCACTTCGGTCTCCCGCAGCTCGCGCACCGCCTCCGCGCTGATCCGGTCCAGCTCGGGCCGCACCTCCGCGCCGAGGTCGGGCCGGTGGCCGGGTCGCAGCTCCGGGTGCGCGTCCCACTCGGCGAACAGCCCGCGCTGCACGTCCTTGCCCGCCTCGATCTGGTCCCGGAAGAACCGGACCCCATCGGCGGGGTCGAGCCCCGCTTCGGTGGAGAGCTCGGCGACGGTGTCGAGCACTTCCCGCTCCCGCGCCGGGTCCTCGATGGGGGAGTCGGTGCCGTACTTGGCGGCGGCGACCTCGTCGGCCAGCAGCAGCCGTTGGGCGGCGAGGTCGACCAGCGCGATCAGCCGGGGCTCGGCGCGGTCCGGTGCCGGTGCCGCGATGCCGGTGGCCGGGGCCGTCGTCGCGATCAGCGCGCTCAGCGCGAGTCCCGTGAGCATCCTTCGTCGCATGTCCGCTCCTCGTCGGTCGGTGTCGTGGAGGAGTCTGCCCGGCCCGGGCCCGCGCACCACGTCCGACATGCCTCGGCGTGTCGGCCCGCCTCGGGCGCAGCCGCGGTTCCGGACGGAGGACGGTCCACTGTGAAGACACTGTGGACCGTCTGAAAACCGGAGTTGAACCGCGCGGGAACTGTTTTCTCCCGACGACGAGCACGCCGCGCCGCCGTGCGGCGATCGAGAACGGTCCTCAGTGGTCCGATCGGCCGCTCCGCAGCGGATCTCCGGGGTGCGCCGATTACGCCTTTCGGCGGAACCCGGGTTCTCGGTTTGTCATCGGCATGACAAGAAAATTCTCATGGCGAACCGCCAGCTTGACGTGCTCTGCGCGAAGTCGATAGGTGTTCCCGATCTTTACCGGTTTCAGCGCGCAGTGGTGAGGGAGCGGCATGGTTCGAGACGGTCGAACGGACGGCGCGGGCGGGGCCCGGCACGGTACGCACGCGTTGCGGGTGCTGGCCAGAGCGGGCATGGCCTCGCCCACCTCGCCGCGGCGCGCGCTGCGCGGGCTCGCCGAGGTCCGCACCTGGGGCCCGCTGGTCGGGGCGCTGCGGCACATCACGCGGACCCGGCCCGCCGACGTGGGCCTGGTCGACGAACTCGGCGAGGTCACCTACGGGGAGCTGGACCGCGCCTCCGACCTGCTGGCGGTCGCGCTGCGGGACCGCGGGTTCGACGACCGGCACACCGTCGCGGTGTGCTGCCGCGACCACCGCTGGTTGGTCCTGTCGTTGCTGGCCTGCGGGAAGCTCGGTGTGCACGTGGTGCTGGTGAACACCGGTTTCGCCGCTCCCGAACTCGCCGACGTCGTCGAGCGCGAGCAGGTTGCCGCGCTCATCGCCGACGGCGAGTCCGCCCCGCTGGTGGCCGGGGCTCGGCTGCGGGTCCCGTGCTTCGAGGCGTGGCCCGCGGCGGCCGCGCCGGGAACCACCACCCTGAAGGACCTGCTCGCGGAGGCCGAGCAGTCCCCGGAGGAACCCGTCATCCCCCGGCCCCGCCGCCCCGCCGGCACCGTGCTGCTCACCGGCGGCACCACCGGCCGCCCCAAGGGGGCCCGCAGGCAGGTGCGCTCCGCGTTGAGCGCCGCCGAGTTCCTGGACCGCATCCCGCTGCGCGCCGGGGAACCCACCTTCATCGCCTCCCCGCTGTTCCACGCCATCGGCTACTCGCAGCTGACCGTGGCGTTCGGCCTCGGCAGCACCGTGGTGGTGCGGAGCCGGTTCGACGCCGCGCGGCTCGCGACGGCCGTGCGCGAGCACGGGTGCCGTGCGGTGGTGCTGGTGCCGACGATGCTGCGACGGCTGCTCGACCTCGACCCGGAGTTCCTGCGCGCGAACCTGTCCGGGCTGCGCGCGGTGGTCGTGTCCGGCTCGGTGCTCGCCCCGGAGCTGGCGCGGGCCACCGCGCAGCGGCTCGGCGACGTGCTCTACAACCTGTACGGCTCCACCGAGGCCGCGGTCGCCGCGGTCGCCACCCCCGCGGAGCTGCGCCGCGCACCGGGCACCGCGGGGCGCAGCCCGCACGGCTGCGCGGTGCGGCTCTACGACGGGGCGAACCGGCGGATCACCCGGTCCGACGTGCTGGGCCGGATCTTCGCGGGTGGCACGCTGACCTCCGCCGGCTACACCACCGGCGCCGGGCGGCCGCAGATCGGCGGGCTGGTGGATACCGGCGACCTGGGCCACTTCGACGAGTCCGGGTTGCTGTTCGTGGACGGCCGCGCCGACGACATGATCATCTCGGGTGGGGAGAACGTCTTCCCGGCCGAAGTGGAGAACGTCATCGCCACCCACCAGGCGGTGAAGGACGTCGCGGTCCTCGGCATCTCCGACCCCGAGTTCGGGCAGCGGCTGCACGCGTTCGTGGTGCCCATCCCCGGTGCCGCGCTGCACCCGCTGGAGGTCGTCGACTTCGTCCGCCAGCGGCTCGCCCGGCACAAGGTCCCGCGGCAGGTGGACCTGGTGCGGGCGGTTCCGCGCAGCGCCACCGGCAAGGTCCAGCGCACGGCCCTGCCCGCGGGCTGACGCCCGGGCGCGGACCGGAGCGGGGCGGAGAACCCGGTGGTCGGCGCCCTGTCCGAAAGTATCAATGATCTGGCCGTCGGCGTCAGACCGGACGGGCGAACCCGGCATAACGTGATCGTGTCCCCAGCGCACGACCACGAGGAGCCCGCATGTCGCCGATCCGCCAACCCCATGTCGCCATCATCGGCAGCGGGTTCGCGGGCATCGCGGTGGCCGCGCAGCTCAAGCGGGCCGGCCACACCTCGTTCACGATCTTCGAACGCGCCCCCGGCGTGGGCGGGGTGTGGCGGGACAACACCTACCCGGGGGCCGCGTGCGACGTGCCCTCGCACCTGTACTCCTACTCGTTCCAACCGGAACCGACGTGGCGGCGCCGGTTCGCCGAGCAGCCGGAGATCCTGCGGTACCTGCGGCGCTGCGTGGAGCAGAACCGGCTGACCCGGCACCTGCGGCTGAACACCTCCATCGAATCCGCCGCCTACGACGAGAAGGCGCGGAAGTGGCGGCTGCGCACGGGATCCGGCGACCTCGTCGAGGCCGACGTGCTGGTGCCCGCGGTGGGCCAGCTCAGCGAACCGGTCGTGCCGAACCTGCCCGGGCTGGACGAGTTCGACGGCCCGGCCTTCCACTCCGCCCGCTGGGACCACCAGCTCGACCTGCGCGACAAGCGGGTCGCGGTGATCGGCACGGGCGCCAGCGCGGTGCAGTTCGTGCCCGCGATCGCCGACCGGGTGCGGGAGATGACGGTGTTCCAGCGCTCGGCGCCGCACATCGTTCCCCGGCCGGACCGCGCCTACCAGTCCTGGCACCGGTTCGCGTTCCGCCACATCCCCGGCGCGCAGGCCGTCGGCCGGTTCGGCGTCTGGCTGTTCTTCGAGGCGGCCGGTCGCGGGCTGACCACCGCGCAGGGCATCGGCAGGCTGTTCACCGTGGTCGCGGGTGGCCACCGGCGCAGGCAGGTGCCCGCGGAGCCGCTGCGCGCGGACCTCGCGCCCGACCACCGGATCGGCTGCAAGCGGGTGCTGTTCTCCAGCGAGTACTACCCGGCGTTCTCCCGCGAGGGCGTCCGGCTGGAGCGCGGAGCGATCGAACGGGTCACGTCGAACGGCGTGCGGACCGCGGACGGGGTCGAGCACCCCGCGGATGTGATCATCTTCGGGACCGGGTTCGACGCGAGCAACTTCCTGTCCACACTGGACATCACCGGCGCCGGTGGCGCCCGGCTGGACGAGGTGTGGAAGCGGGGTGCGCGCGCCTACCTGGGCATGGCGGTGCCCGGCTTCCCGAACATGTTCGTGATGTACGGCCCGAACACCAACCTCGGATCCGGATCGGTGGTGCACGTGCTGGAGAGCCAGGCCAGGTACGTGGTGCGCCTCGTGCGCAGGCTCGCCCGGAGACCCGGTGCCGCGCTGGACGTGCTCCCGGACGCCGCCGAGCGGTTCGACCACGAGATGCAGCGGCGGCTGCGCGACAGCGTGTGGGCCTCCTGCCGCAGCTGGTACCGGGACGCCGACGGGCGGGTCAGCACCAACTGGCCCGGATCCATGACCGAGTACCGCAGGCGCACCCGCTGCCCCGACCTGAACGACTTCCAGGTGCTGACGGCCTCCACCACGTGACCACCGTCCCCACCTGAACTGCACAGCGACCGAGCGGGCCGACGGCGGCCCGGACCCCCTGAGAGGTGCGCACATGCCCGACCACGACTACGACGTGCTCGTCATCGGATCCGGCTTCGGCGGCGGAGTGTCCGCGCTGCGGCTGACCGAGAAGGGCTACCGGGTCGGGGTGGTGGAGGCGGGCAAGCGGTTCCGCGACGAGGACTTCCCGAAGACCTCGTGGCGGCTGCGCGACTACCTGTACCTGCCGAAGCTCGGCTGCTACGGCATCTTCCGGTTCGACCTGCTCAAGGACGTGCTGATCCTCAGCGGCGCCGGGGTCGGCGGCGGATCCCTGGTGTACGCCAACACCCTCTACGAACCGCCGGAGGAGTTCTACGCGCACCCGCAGTGGGCCGGCATCACCGACTGGCGCCGCGAACTCGCGCCCTACTACGACCAGGCGAAGCGGATGCTCGGCGTCGCCGAGAACCCGCGGGACACCCCGGCCGACGAGGCGATGCGCGCCGCCGCCGAAGACCTCGGCATCGCGGGCACCTTCCACCGCGCGCAGGTCGGCGTGTACTTCGGCGAACCCGGTGCCACCGCTGAGGATCCGTACTTCGGCGGCGCCGGGCCGCAGCGGCAGGGCTGCCTGCACTGCGGCGAGTGCATGACCGGGTGCAGGCACGGCGCGAAGAACACCGTCGCGAAGAACTACCTGCACCTGGCCGAGAACGCCGGCGCCGAAGTGCACCCGCTGACCACGGTGACGGAGGTGCGCCCGCTGCCCGGCGGCGGCTACGCGGTCTCCACGGTGCGCACCGGCCGCCGGCTGCGCAAGCGGCGCCGCACGTTCACCGCGCGGGAGGTGGTGTTCTCCGCGTCGGCCCTGGGCACCCAGAAGCTGCTGCACCGGATGCGGGACACCGGTGCGCTGCCCGGGATCTCGCCCCGGCTGGGCCTGCTGAGCCGCACGAACTCCGAGCAGATCCTCGCCGCCCGCGCCCGCGGCGACGACCGCGACTACAGCGAAGGCGTCACCATCACGTCCTCGCTGCACCCGGACCCGACGACGCACATCGAACCGGTCCGCTACGGCAAGGGCAGCAACCTGCTGGCGCTGCTGGAGGCCGCGCTGGTCGACCCGAAGCCCGGCCGCAACCGGTTCCTGCTGGGGCTGCGGCACATGCTGCGCCACTGGCGCGACCTGCCGACGCTGCACCGGCCGCGCCGCTGGTCGCAACAGACGATCGTGCTGCTGGTGATGCAGGCGGTGGACAACTCGCTGACGTTGCGCACCAAGCGCGGCCTGTTCGGCCGCAAGCTCAGCAGCGAGCAGGGCGACGGGGAACCGAACCCGACGTGGATCCCCGCCGGGCACGCCGCGGCCCGCTCGGTCGCCGAGAAGATCGGCGGGGTGCCCGCGGGCAGCTGGGCGGACCTGGCGAACATCCCCATCACCGGGCACTTCATCGGCGGCTGCGCCATCGGCTCCGACGCCGAGCACGGCGTGGTCGACGCCTACCACCGGCTCTACGGGCACCCGGGGCTGCACGTGGTCGACGGCTCGACGATCTCGGCGAACCTGGGGGTGAACCCGTCGCTGACCATCACCGCGCAGGCGGAGCGGGCGATGGCGATGTGGCCGAACAAGGGCGAACCGGACCGCCGCCCCGAGCTGGGTGAGCCGTACCGGCCGGTCGAGCCCAGCGTCCCGTCGGCCCCCGTGGTGCCCGCGGCGGCACCGGGGGCGCTGCGGCTGCCGCTGAGCCCGATCTGATGTGCTGGGGCGGGAGATCCCGCCCGTGGAAGTCCTTGCCCGAACAGGAGAACGGATGACCTATCCACCAGAACCGTGGGAGCTGCACGGCGACCTGCACCTGTCGCTGTGGTCGCTGCCGGAGGTGGAGCTGCCGGGAGTGCCGCTGGAGACGCCACCGGTGCTGATCGGCGACCGCGGTCTCGTCGGCACCGCGTGGGTGCGCTACGGGCCGGGCAGCGTCCTGGAGTACGACGAGCTGCTCGTGGCCGTCCTGGTGCGCGACGGCGCGGTGCCGCGGGTGCACATCAGCCAGATCTGGGTGGACAGCCCGGAATCCTTGCGGGGCGGGCGCGAGCTGTGGGGGATCCCCAAGGAGAGCGCGGAGTTCCGCAGGCGCACCGGCGCGCGGGTCACCTCGTGCGCGGCCGGGGGCATCGCCTCCGCCGGTTTCTCCCGGTTGGCCCGGGTGCCCGGTCGCTGGCCGTTCGCCTACCGCGTCGCCCAGGACCTGCACGAGTTCCAGCAGTCCCCGGTGCGCGGATCGGCCGGGCTGACGTGGTGCTCGGCGGTGTGGCGGTTCGATCCGGACGGGCCGCTGGCGTGGCTGGACGGGCGGCGGCCGGTGGCGAGCGCGGCGCTCACCGACTTCTCGATGAGCTTCGGCGCGGCGTCCGGCTGATCCGCTTCCTCCCGGTTCTTCCGTTGCGGGCACGGGATTCTGGGTTCGCGGTGCGGGGCGTTCGTGGGATCATGGGAGCCATGACCGGTTCCGCACGCGCCCTGCTGGACTCGATTCACCGCGAACTCGCCCCGAGGGAGGGGGAGAACCGGCTGGTGCCGCTGGTGCGGGACGGTGCCGCGCCGAGGTCGGTGCTGGCCGCGCTGGCGGCGGAGGAGTCCCGCATCGTGCCGTGCGACTGGCGCAGCTTCCTCACCCTGTCCGCGCGCGCCGCGGACCGGCCCACCCGCGAGTTCTTCGCCGGGCTCGCCGCGGGGGAGGGGGCGGCGCTGGGCGCGCTGCCGAAGCTGTCGGCGGCGCTGGGCTGGAGCGAGCAGGACGTCGCCGACTACCGGCCGAAGGCGGGTTGCCAGGCCTACCCCGCGTACATGTCGTGGCTCGCGCTGCACGCCGAGCCCGGGGACGCCGCGGTGGCGATCGTGTCGAACTTCGCCGCGTTCGGCGCCTACTGCGCGGAGGTGGCCCAGGCGCTGCGCAGCAGGTACGGACTGTCCGATGCGGACTGCGAGTTCTTCGACCTGTTCGGCACCCCGGTGCCGGGCGCCGACGAGCAGGCGGAGGCGGCGGTGCAGGCCGAGCTCGACGCGGGCCGCATCACCGAGTCCCGCGCCCGCGAGCACGCGCGACTGTTCCAGGACTACGAGCTCATGTTCTGGAACACCCTCCCCGACGAACTCCGAACCGCTCCGCCGAACGAGTGATCACCGTCCGGCGTGGACACCCGCCGATCCGCAGTCGCTACGGCCGTGCCCCGAACCGGCCCGGGCGGGTTCCGATGGGGCGAGCCGAAATCGCTGCATGGTTCCCGCTCCCGAGGATCGCCACCTCGGTGACGTGACATTGCAGTGCGACCAGGTGGTGAACGGTTGGCGCACCGTCATCGTGCACTTCCGGCAGGCCAATGCCGAGGCGACCGTGTACTTCAAGGGCGGAGGCGAGAACCTCGACGGCCCCCCCCCCCCCCCCCCCCCCCCCCCACAAACACACCCCCCCCCCCCCCCCCAA
>NZ_JAIUJZ010000037.1:0-88067 GCF_020176775.1 Saccharopolyspora sp. 6M | reverse complement strand
GCGCTGCACGAACCACCGGACTACGGCGGCCTGCCCGAAACCGGGAAACTGTGGCAGCCGATCGCACCCCGCGTAGGCGACCCGAAAAACACCCGGCAGCAACCGGCGCCCGCCCCGCAGGGCAGGCCCGCTCAGACCCCGGGTTCGCACGGACCCGCCCAACCCGGACACGGGGCGCGCCCCTCGCCGCGGCCCCGCCCGCGCGGGGAACCGCCGCTGCAGTCCGGTTTCCAGCCCGATGACGAACCGGTGAGCGCGCGCCGCCGCTGGTTCGGACGCCGCAAAGGTGGTGAGCAGTGAGCGCACCGCCCACGCGATCGCGGGCGAGCAGCGCACGATCCTTCCCGGGATCGGGAGCATTGCGCGAGACGGGCCGGTTGTTCGCACTGGGACTGGACGTGGTCCGGTCCATCCCGAGCCGGCCGTTCCAGTTCCGTGAGTTCATCCAGCAGTGCTGGTTCATCGCCAGCGTGACCATCCTGCCCACCGCGCTGGTGGCGATCCCGTTCGGCGCGGTCATCGCGCTGCAGCTGGGTTCGCTGACCCGCCAGATCGGCGCCCAGTCGTTCACCGGTGGCGCGAGCGTGCTGGCGATCATCCAGCAGGCCAGCCCGATCGTGACGGCGCTGCTGATCGCCGGTGCCGGTGGTTCGGCGATCTGCGCCGACCTCGGCTCGCGGAAGATCCGCGACGAGATCGACGCGATGGAGGTGCTCGGCGTCTCCGTGGTGCAGCGGCTGGTGGTGCCGCGGGTGCTGGCGGCGATCCTGGTGGCGGTGCTGCTCAACGGCATGGTCAGCGTCGTCGGCGTGCTCGGCGGCTACTTCTTCAACGTGATCATGCAGGGCGGTACGCCCGGCGCCTACATGGCGAGCTTCAACGCGCTGGCGCAGCTGCCGGACGTGTGGATCAGCGAGCTCAAGGCCTTGATCTTCGGTTTCCTGGCGGGCGTGGTCGCGGCCTACCGCGGGTTGAACCCGCCGCCCGGGCCGAAGGGCGTGGGCGACGCGGTGAACCAGGCCGTGGTGATCACCTTCCTGCTGCTGTTCGCGGTGAACTTCATTCTGACCACGATCTACCTGCAGGTCGTGCCGCCCAAGGGGATGTGAGCGGGCATGACGACGATGACGCAGCGCGTGAAGAGCGTGGCTCGACGGCCACTTCAGATGCTCGACGATCTGGGCGACCAGATGTCGTTCTACCTGCGGACGCTGGGCTGGATCCCGAAGTCCGTCACCCGCTACGCCAAGGAGACGCTGCGGCTGCTGACCGAGGTCAGCTTCGGTAGCGGGGCGCTCGCGGTGATCGGCGGCACGGTCGGCGTGATGATCGGCATGACGCTGTTCACCGGCACCGTGGTGGGCCTGCAGGGCTACGCGGCGCTGAACCAGCTGGGCACCTCGGCGTTCGCCGGGTTCGTCTCGGCCTACTTCAACACCCGCGAGATCGCGCCGCTGGTCGCCGGGCTGGCGCTGTCGGCGACGGTCGGGTCCGGGTTCACCGCGCAGCTCGGCGCGATGCGGATCTCCGACGAGATCGACGCGCTGGAGGTCATGGGCGTGCCGAGCCTGCCGTACCTGGTGACGACCCGGGTGATGGCCGGGTTCGTGGCGGTGGTGCCGCTGTACGTGCTGGGGCTGCTCACCTCGTACCTGGCGGCGCGGACGGTGACGGTGCAGCTGTACGGGCAGTCGGCGGGCACCTACGACCACTACTTCAACCTGTTCCTCCCACCGGAGGACGTGCTGTGGTCCTTCGGGAAGGTGCTGGTCTTCAGCGTCGTGGTGATCATGACGCACTGCTACTACGGCTACCGGGCCAGCGGCGGTCCGGCGGGCGTCGGCGTCGCGGTGGGGCGCGCGGTGCGCACCGCGATCGTGACGACGGCCCTGCTCGACTTCTTCCTCAGCCTCGCGATCTGGGGCACCACGACGACGGTTCGGATCACGGGATGAGTACTCGCACGGCACTGCTCACGGTGCGGCGCAGGCTGCTCGGCCTGGCGCTGCTGATGGTCATCGTGCTGTTCCTGGCGTTCTCGATCGCCACCTACCAGCGGGCCTTCGAGTCCACTGTGAACGTGGTGCTGAAGGCGGCGTCCACCGGGAACCAGCTGATGCCGGACTCGGACGTCAAAGCCCGCGGCATGATCATCGGCCGGGTCTCCGAGGTGCGGCCTGTCGACGGCGGTGCGGAGTTGCACTTGGCGTTGGAGCCGGAGAAGGCGCGGTTGTTGCCGTCGAACGTGTCGGCGCGGTTGTTGCCGCGGACGTTGTTCGGGGAGCGGTACGTGTCGTTGGACGTGCCGGAGCGGGCGTCGTCGGTGCGGTTGGCTTCGGGTGATGTGATCTCGCAGGATCGGACGCGGGCGTCGGTGGAGTTGGAGACGGTGCTGGCGGACACGATGCCGGTGCTGGAGGCGATCCACCCGGACGATCTGGCGGTGACGTTGAATTCGTTGAGCCAGGCGTTGGACGGTCGTGGTGAGTCGATCGGGGACACGATCTCGCGGTTGAACGAGTACGTGGCGGGGTTGAACCCGTCGGTGCCGCAGTTGCAGGAGAACCTGCGGCAGCTGGTCGGGGTGGCGGAGACCTACGAGCAGGCGGCGCCGGACGTGCTGGCGGCGCTGGGTGATCTGTCGCAGACCTCGCGGACGTTGGTGGACCAGCAGGAGGACCTGCGCGGGCTCACCTCGCAGCTGACGACCACGTCGAACGACGCGACCGGGTTCCTCGAAGCCAACGGCGACGACCTGATCCGGCTCGGCGAGTCGGCGCGGCCCACCGCGGACGTGCTCGCGAAGTACTCCCCGGCGTTCCCCTGCTTCCTCAAGGGCATGGCCGACTACGTGCCGCTGATCGACCAGGCGTTCGGCGTGGGCACGGAGGAACCGGGCCTGCACATCACGCTGGAGATCGTGCCGAACCGCGGCAAGTACGTCCCGAACCAGGACGAGCCGGTGTACGGCGACAAGCGCGGCCCGCGCTGCTACGACTTCGTGAACGGCCCCAAGCCCTTCCCGCAGTACCCGCCGGACGGCCCGCTCAACGACGGTTCGGTGCCGCCGCCGGCGTCCCGCACCGGCAACGACGGCCTGCTGCCCAGCGGCGGTGCTCCCGCGAGCACCACGCCGCAGGCGGCGCCCGCCTCCGACGACCTCGGAGTGCAGAACTCGCCGGCCGAACGGGACATGGTCTCGACGGTGCTGGCACCCACGATCGGTGAGCCCGCCCAGAACGTGCCCGGCTGGGGTTCGCTGCTGGTGGGCCCGGTCCTGCGCGGAGCGGAGGTGAGCTACCGGTGAACGCGCGCGGCGTCTTCGGCCCCCTGGTCAAGTTCGGCATCTTCGTGCTCGTCACGTTGCTGGCGACCGGGGTCCTGGTGATCACCATCGCGAACAACGACCTGCGGTCCGCGGAGAACTACAAGGCCCGGTTCACCGACGCGACCGCCCTCAACGTGGGCGACGAGGTCCGCATCTCCGGCGTCAAGGTCGGCCAGGTCGAGGACGTGCAGGTGGTGGACCGGCGGACCGCCGAGGTCGAGTTCAGCGTCTCGGAGCGCAAGCTGCCCAAGTCGGTCCGGGCGACGATCAAGTACCGGAACCTGGTGGGGCAGCGCTACGTGGCGCTGGAGCAGGGCGCGGGCGCGCCGAACGACTACCTGCCCGCGGGCGGCACCATCCCGCTCGCCCAGACCAAACCGGCGCTGGACCTCACGGTGCTGCTCGGCGGGTTCAAACCGCTGTTCCAGGCGCTGTCGCCGGACGACGTGAACAAGTTGTCCTACGAGATCATCCAGGTCCTGCAGGGCGAGGGCGGCACGGTGCAGAGCCTGCTGTCGCACACCGCGTCGCTGACCTCCACGCTCGCCGCGAAGGACCAGGTGATCGGCGAGGTCGTCACCAACCTGAACAACGTGCTCGGCACCGTCAACGCCCGCGACGACCAGCTGTCCGGCCTGATCGTGCAGCTCCAGCAGGTCGTGTCCGGGCTGTCCGAGGACCGCGAGTCCATCGGGGACGCGGTGGGCGCGCTGGACGGGCTCACCAACACCACCGCCGGCCTGCTGACCGAGGCGCGACCGCCGCTGCAGCAGGACATCGCCGGGCTCGGCGAGCTGTCCAAGAACCTCAACGACAACGAGGACATCACCGAGCGGACCCTCCAGAACATGCCCGACAAGCTGGAGACGATCACGCGCACCGGTACGCACGGCGCCTGGTTCAACTTCTTCCTGTGCGGGCTGTCCGGGAAGGTCGGCATCGGCGACGTCAACATCCCGCTGCCGCTGATGCCCGTGACCCAGCCGAGGTGCCAAGGATGACGTCTTTCCAGAAACGCGATCCGCTGAAGATCGGCGTCGCCGGCCTGCTGGTGCTGCTGATCGGGTTCGTCATCGCGATGAACTTCGAGCGGCTGCCGCTGATCAGCGGCACCAGCTACCAGGCGAACTTCAGCGAGGCCGCCGGGCTGATGCCGGACAACGAGGTCCGGGTGGCCGGGGTGAAGGTCGGCACCGTCAGCTCCGTCGAGCTCGAAGGCGACCACGTGGCCGTCTCGTTCCGGGTCAAGGACACCTGGATCGGGAACAACACCACCGCCGCCATCAAGATCAAGACCTTGCTGGGGCAGAAGTACCTGGCGCTGGATCCGCGCGGTGACCGCGAGCAGTCCGGTTCGGACCCGATCCCGCTGAACCGGACCATGGCTCCCTACGACGTGATCGAGGCGTTCAGCGGCCTGCAGCGCACCGTCGGCAGCATCGACACCGAGCAGCTCGCCGAGAGCTTCCAGACGCTGTCCGACACGTTCTCCGACACCCCCGACGACGTGCGCGGCGCGCTCAACGGGCTGTCCGCGCTGTCGCAGACCATCTCCTCCCGCGACCAGCAGCTCAAGGAGCTGCTGGCGAACACCGCGAACGTCTCCCGCACCGTCGCCGACCGCAACGCCGAGTTCGAGAAGCTGCTCGCCGACGGGAACCTGCTGCTGCAGGAGGTCCGCGAGCGGCGCGACCAGATCAGCTCGCTGCTCGACGGCACCCGGGCCCTCTCCGCCCAGCTGAGCGGACTCGTCGACGACAACCAGGCGCAGCTCGGACCGACCCTGGCCCAGCTGGACAAGGTCACCAAGATGCTGCAGCGCAACCAGGACAACCTCGACCGCAGCATCGAGGCGTTCGGCCCGTTCACCCGGGTGTTCTCGAACGTGCTCGGCACCGGCCGCTGGTTCGACACCTACATCTGCGGTCTGCTGCCGCCCAGCGTCGGCCCGATCAACCCGGAGGGCTGCAAGCCATGAGCACCCGGAAACCACCCCTCACCAGCATGATCGCGATCGCCTGCGCGGTGGCGCTGCTGGCCACCGGTGCCGTGTGGTGGCTGTTCTACGGGGCGAACGAGAAGCGCGTCACCGCCTACTTCTCCGCCGCGGTCGGCGTCTACCCCGGTGGGGACGTGCGGATGCTCGGCGTCCCGATGGGCACCGTCGACCAGGTCGAACCGCACGGGCAGACCGTGAAGGTCACCATGTCGCTGGACCGCGACGTGGACGTGCCCGCCGAGGTGAACGCGGTGCTCGTCTCGCCGAGCGTCGTCAGCGACCGGTACGTGCAGCTCGCCCCGGTCTACAAGGGAGGGCCGAAGCTAGCCGACGGCGCCGTCATCCCGAAGGAGCGCACCGCCACCCCCGTCGAGCTCGACGAGGTGTACCGCAGCCTCAACGACATCACCGCGGCGCTCGGGCCGGACGGCGCGAACAAGGACGGGGCGCTGACCCGGCTGCTCGACACCGGTGCCGCCAACCTCGACGGCAACGGCCAGGCGCTCGCCGACACGCTGCAGCACCTCGGCCAGGCGGGCAGCACGCTCTCCGGCAGCAGCAAGGACCTGTTCGCCACCGTCGACAACCTGCAGCGGTTCACCACCATGCTCAACGACAACGACGAGCAGGTGCGCCGGTTCAACACCCAGATGCAGGACGTCAGCTCGTTGCTGGCGGGGGAGCGGGAGGACCTCGGCGCGTCCTTCGCCGAACTCGCCGTCGCGCTCGGCAAGGTCGAGCAGTTCGTGCGGGAGAACCGCGGGCAGCTCAAGTCCAACGTGGACCAGCTCAACGGCGTCGCCCAAGTGCTGGTGAACCAGAAGGCGGCCCTGTCCGAATCGCTGCGGGACGCGCCGCTGGCGCTGGGCAACCTGCAGAACTCCTACAACGCCGCCTCCGGGACCCTCGACACCCGCGCGGTCATCAACGAGCTGAACGAGCCGCCGCTGGTGGGGGTGTGCAAGCTCGTCCGCCAGCCCACCGCCGGAACCCCGCTGCAACTGCCGGACAACGTGCTCGACGCGTGCAACGCGATCCAGCCGGTGCTGGACGGGATCCTGCCGTTCACCAGCATCGCCGACCTGCTCTCGCAGGCGCAGGGCAACCCGCCCGCGCAGCAGAACGGCGCGGCCACCGGCGACCCGGCGCTGCCGCTCGGCGGCGTCGGCACCCCGCTCGTCACCGGAGGTGGCCAGTGATCGGCCGTGCAACCCCGGCCCGCCGTGCCGGGAAGGTCCTCGCCCTCGCCACCAGCGCGCTCGTGCTGGTGAGCGGCTGCGGGTTCACCGGCGTCTCCGGCTTACCCCTGCCCGGTGGCGCCGACCTCGGCGACAAGCCCTACCGGGTGAAGGTGCGCTTCGACGACGTGCTCGACCTGGTGCCCAACGCCGGGGTGCGGGTCAACGACGTGCCCGTCGGGCGGGTCAGCACGATCGGGCTCGCCGACGGCTCCTGGGACGCCGAAGCCGTCCTGGAGGTCAACCGGGACGTGAAGCTGCCCGGCAACGCCATCGCCCGGCTCCGCCAGTCCAGCCTGCTCGGCGAGAAGTACGTCGAACTCGCCGCGCCGCCCGCACCGGAAGCACCGCAGGGCCGGCTCATCAACGGCGACGTGATCAGTCTGGACCGCAGCGGCCGCAACCCCGAGGTCGAAGAAGTCCTCGGTGCGCTGTCCCTGCTGCTCAACGGCGGCGGCGTCGCCCAGCTGCAGAACATCACCCGCGAGCTCAACACCGCCCTCGACGGGCGCGAGGCCGACGCCCGCAGCCTGCTCGGAAACCTCGACGAACTCGTCGCCGGGCTCGACGCGCAGCGCGACGACATCACCCGCGCGCTGGACAGCGTCAACCGGCTCTCCGCCAGCCTCGACGCGCAGCGCGGCAACATCGACACCGCGCTGCGCGACCTCGAACCCGGGCTGAAGGTGCTCAACGACCAGCGGACCCAGCTGGTCACCATGCTGCAGTCGCTGGACGAGCTCTCCGGGGTCGCCACCGACGTGGTCAACCGCAGCCAGGACGACCTGGTGCACAACCTGCAGGCGCTGCAGCCGACGCTCGCGCAGCTCGAAGCCGCGGGCGACGACCTGCCGAAGTCCTTCGAGATCCTGCTGACCTACCCGTTCACCGACGGCGCCGTGCAGGGCATCAAGGGCGACTACACCAACCTGTACATCGACGCGGACCTCAACCTCACCAACATCCTCGGCAACATCGGCCGCTCCCGGCAGCCGCTGGTCCAGCTGCCCGGCGCCCCGCCGCTGCCGCTGCAACCGCAGCCCCAGCCCGGCACCGCGGCCCCGCAGCCGCCCCCGGAGACGTCCACCGAGCCGAGCACCGAACCGGACGAGAAGGACGGCGGGCTGCTCGACTTCCTGTTCGGAGGCGATGACTGATGCTCACGCGCAAAACCCGCCTGCAGGTCATCGCGTTCGTGGTGATCGCGTTCGTCGGCATCGGTTACGCGGGCGCCCGCTACGCCGGGCTGGACCGGCTGCTCGGCCCCCGCGGCTACGTGGTGACCATGAACCTCGCCGATTCCGGCGGCATCTTCGACAACGCCGAGGTCACCTACCGGGGCGTGCCCATCGGACGCGTCGGGGAGATGAAGCTGACCTCCGACGGCATCGAAGTGCCCTTGGACATCGACGCGGGCCACGACCGCATCCCGCGGGACGTGGACGCCGTCGTCACCAACCGGTCCGCCGTCGGCGAGCAGTACGTCGACCTGCGGCCCCGGACCGGCTCCGGGCCGTACCTGAAGGACGGGTCGGTCATCGAGCGGCAGGCCACCAGCACGCCGCTGCCGGTCGAAGAGCTCATGACCAACCTGGACGACTTCTCCAAGTCGGTGCCCCCGGACTCGCTGCGGACCGTCGTCGACGAGCTCGGCACCGCGTTCCGCAACAACGGCGGCAACCTGCAGCGGGTGCTCGACACCACGCGCGAGTTCACCACCGAAGCCCAGCAGCACCTGCCGCAGACCCGGAAGCTGCTGGAGGACGGCACCACCGTGCTCGCCACCCAGAACGAGCAGGGCTCCGCTATCCGCTCCTACAGCTCCGACCTGCGGTTGCTGGCCGAGCAGCTGCGCAGCTCCGACCCGGACATCCGCAACCTGATCAAGCAGGCGCCGCCCGCCGCGCGCCAGGTCAGCGGGCTGCTCAACGAGACCGGGCCGCAGCTCGGCACCCTGGTGCGGAACCTCACCAGCACCACCGACCTGCTCGCCGCGAACACCGATGGGATCGAGCAGCTGCTGGTCACCTACCCGATGGTCTCCGCTGGCGGCTACAGCGTGGTGCCCGGCGACGGCACCGCCCACTTCGGGCTGGCGCTGAACATCTTCGACCCGCTGCCGTGCACGGCCGGTTACGAAGCGACCCAGAAGCGTGCGGGCAACGACCTGGCGCCGACACCGCTGAACACTGATGCACACTGTGCGGAGCCGCCGGGCAGCCCGATCAACGTGCGCGGCGCTCAGAACGCCCCCGGACAGTGAGCCAGCCCGACGGCACCGCGAAACGAGGTGAGCCGATGACCGAGAACGCGGCCGAACCCGGCCCGGAGACCGAGAACCGCCCGACCGCGAGACGACCGTGGCCCGTGCTGGTCTCGGGAATCGCGCTGGCCGTCGCCGTGGTGGCCGCCCTGGTCACCGGCATCACCTGGGCCGTCGCCGCCAGCAACGGCAACGCCGCCTACGCGGCCGAACGGGACGACGCGCTGCAGGCGGGCACCCAGGCGATCATCAACTTCAACACGCTGGACTTCCGCGACGTGCAGCCCGGGCTCGACCTGTGGGAGCGGTCCTCCACCGGCCCGCTGCACGAGGACGTGGTGCGCGGGCGGCAGCAGTACGCCGACAGCATCACGCAGGCCAAGACGGTCACCAAGGCGGAAGTCCTCTCCGCCGGGCTCACCGAGCTCAACGACCGCGCGGGCAAGGCCCGCATGATCGCGGTGGTGAAGGTCACCGTCACCCCGGAAGGCCAGCAGCCCGCCGAGAAGCGCAGCCGGTACCAGGCCGAACTGACCCGCGAGGGCCAGGACTGGAAGCTCAGCGTCCTCGGCCCCGTCGCGGTCGGCTGATCCCCCGAGCAAGCCGCCGAACCCGTACGCACTAGGAGTGGTTCCCGTGCCCCATCCCCGTCGTCCCGGATCGACGTCGCGGCGGCGCGTCGCCGGTCAGCGCAACCGCACCGGTTCGCAGAACTCCGGTTCGCGGATCGGGTTGAACCGGCCGGAGGAGGAGGCGACGCCGGCGGGTGCCGAATCGTCCGATGTGGACGGTTCGACGTCCGGTGTGCGGGAGTCCGCCGCGGAGGCCGGGCGGGAGGCCGCCGGTGACCGGGCTGCTGCGGTCGAGCAGGACGGTGCCGACGACCAGGATTCCGTTGCTGCTGACCAGGAATCCGGTGCCGCCGACGAGGAATCCGGTGCCGCCGACGAGGAGACCGCTCGGTCCGCGTCCTCCACGGTCACCTCGGAGGGCGAGCCCGCAGGCACCGGCGACGCCCTCGAACCGGATGATTCCGGGGAAGCGGACTCCGACGGGACCGAGCAGCGCTTCCACGCCGTCGCCGACCTGCCCGCCGACGACCGGACCGGCACCGAACCCGCCGACCCGTCCGGCGCGGCCGAGCCCGGAGCGGACCAGCCCACCGATGAGCACGGCGGCGCCGACGCCGAGCGGAGCGGGAACACCGGGCTCGTCGCCGCCCTGCTCGCGGTGACCGTCGTGCTCGCCGGACTCGCGACCTGGTTCGGCGTCGAGGCCTACGGCGCGTTCTACGGCAATCGGGCGCTCGCCGACCAGGCAGGCACCAGCGAGGTGAACGGGCAGATCACCGACGGCGTCGAGAAGATCTTCTCCTACGACTTCGCCGACACCGGCAAGACCGAGCGCGCGGCGAAGGACCTGCTCGTCGGCCGCGCCGTCGGTGAGTACGAGCAGCTGTTCACCACCGTCAAGCAGCAGGCGCCCATCCAGAAGCTGGTCGTCACCACCACGGTCAAGGCCAGCAGCGTCACCCGATTGGAAGGCGACCGCGCCGAGGTGCTGCTGTTCGTGGACCAGAACGCCACCCGCACCGACATCGGCGGCGAACCGTCGGTCGGGCCCGCGCAGGTCGTCATCAGCGCGGAGCGGCACGGCGACCAGTGGAAGATCGCGAACATCAGCCAGCACTGACCGCCCGCGGCGAGCGCCCCGCACCGGTGCGCTCGCCGATCTGGGCTAGCCGCCGGTCTGGGCTAGCGCGATCAGGGCCCGACGTGCAGGTGCGCCGACCAGCGCGACGGCATGTCCGGGAACTCGGCGCGCAGCCGCCGGGCCACGTCGTGCAGGGCGTGCGAGGAACGACCGGTGTCGAACTCCTCCGCGCCGAACACCGCCTCGTAGACCTCCGAGTGCACCTCCAGCGCGCACTCCTCGTCGACCTCCCACAACGAGCCGATGACGTGCGCGAAGCCCGCGAATCCCAGGGCCGTCGCCAGCGGCACCGCCGCCGCCGACGGGGCGTCCACGAAGGTCGAGCAGCGGCCCAGGTAGCCGAACTCCGTCTGGTGCAGGCCCAGCTGGCCCATCTCGACCAGCCCCAGCCCCCGCTGCGGCGGTTCCCGGTCCAGCACCAGTCCGGCCGCGGGCTGCGCCGGGTACTGGGCGCTCGGTTCGCACACGTGCACCCACGCCGCGCCGGGCAGCAGCTGCTGCAGCTCCGTGGCCGACGTCGTCGCCGGGGACAGCACCTCCGCGTCCGGCCAGTAACGGGCGAGGATCTGGTTCTCCCTGGGCAGCTCCCGCGCGCCCGGCTCCAGCGAGTCCGCCGCCACCAGCGCCCGGCCCTGGTCCGGGACCGGCCGGTGCCGGGTCTCGTTCAACGCGCCCAGCGTCGGGGCGTACGAGGACACCACCCGGTCCAGGGTGCTCGCCCCGTCCCGCGCCGCGGCCGCGTGCAGCGGCAGGAAGCCCAGCGGCCCCAGCACGCACCACCACAGCCGCGGCCAGCGCTGGCCCTCCGCCGGCGGCTGCACGTATCCCATCCGGTCCAGCACCGGGCGGGTGACGTTGTGCCACGCCCAGTCCAGCGCCTCCAGCAGCGCGCGCTGATCGCGCTGGTCGGTCACGCCTAACCCGGCCCTGGCCTGCTCGGCGGCCGCCTCCGGGCCCGCGCCCGGCAGCGGGACGGTCAGCACCCGGCCCGCGACCAGCACCAGCGCGTCCGAGCGGTACCGGCTCAGGTTGACCAGCACCACCGAGCCCTCCTCGCCCTCCCCGGCGAGGTCGGCGAACGGGCGCAACCGCAGGTGGTTCGCGTGCGCCGGATCGGAGCGCACCTCGCGCAGCAGGTCTTCCCATGCGTCGACCAGCCGGGCGCGCAGCACGCCGCCCTCCGCCGGGTCGGTGAGCGCGGGCTCGCCCGGTGGCCGGTCCAGCAGCCGGCGAAGCCGGACGGCTTCGTCGGCGAGCTCCGGGTGGTCGCGGTGCAGCGCACCGAGCTCGCCGCCCGCGGGCAGGAAGTCCGACAGCAGCGCGGCGTGGCCGTGTTCCAGCAGCTCCACGGCGCGCTCCGGTTCGCCGTTCTCCACCGCGCACGCGGCCGCGTCCGCGGCGATCCGCGCCCACCGCTGCTGCATCGCGGGGGCGGCCACCGCCCGCTTCGCCCGGGTGACCAGCGGCAGCAGTTCCACCGCCGTGGTGAACGACTCCACGGCCTCCGACCAGCGCTGGGCACCCGCGGCGAGCCTGCCGTTCAGGCTCGCGGCCCGCAGCCGCTGATCGGCGGGTGCGGACGGCTGCGCGGCGGCCTCGGCGAGCACCCGCCGCGCCCAGCGGTAGAACCGGCGCCTGCCGGTGCGCTGGTGCAGCGACTGCAGGGCCCGGCCCAGGTGGGTGGCCACGGCGGCCCGCTCCGGCGCGTCGGCGGACATCGCCTCCAGCGCGCGGTCGAACCACTCCACGGCGGCTTCCAACTCGCCGGTGCGGGTGGTGCGGCGGAACCGGTGCGCGGCGATCACGCCGAGCTTCGCCCACGCCAGGTGCTGCGGGGTCTCGGGCGCGGTGGCCGCTTGGTCGCACACCTGCTTGGCGCGGTCCAGGTCGTCCTCGTCCGCGTTGTTCTCGTAGCGGGTCAGCAGGGTCAGCGCCAGCGAGTGCAGCACCTTGCCGTCCAGCGATCCCTCGGCCGACGCCTCCCCGGCGGCGACCGCGGTGTCGAGCGCGTCGGCCTCCGCGCCGTGCAGGAAGTGCCTGCGCAGCAAGGCCCCGTAGCCGGCGAGCGCGAACGACCGCTCGGGGTCCTCGGCCGCCATGCCGCGGGCGCTCACCGCGTAGGCGCGCAACGTGCGGCGCAGCGGGCCCGGCTCGCCGGTGCTGTCCACGTGCTCGGCGGTCGATTCGGCCAGCAGCACCAGAGCGCGCCCGAGCAGCGGGTGCCCGGGGCTGAGCACGCCCAGCACGCCGATCAGCTCGCCGATGCCCGCCTCCAGGTCGGCGAGGTCCCCGGCCTGCTCGAAGCGCAGCCGCAACGCGCTGGCCAGGTGGCACAGCGCTCCCCGGCGCGCCTCCCCGTCGGCCAGCCCGTCGGCCCCGCGCCGCAGGTGCGTGATGCCTTCGTCCAGGTCCTGCGCCGAGCCGTTGCGCTGGTAGCGGCGCAGCAGCGCGGCACCCAGGTTGATCCGCAGCTCCGCGGCCTCGGTGCCCCCGCCGCGGGAGGCCGCCCGCGCCGCCTCCCGGAACACGTCGATCGACTCGTCGTCCGAGCGGGGGTCGCCCGCGAGGCGCGCGTGCGTCTTCAATGCGTTCGCCAGCCGGACCAGGGTCATGATCCGCCGCGGATCGCGCCGCGGCGTCTGCTCGGTGGCCAGCCGGGCCGCGCGCACCGATTCCGCGGCGTGCGCGGGGTCCTCCCCGGTGACGGCGAGCTCGGTCAGCGCCAGCGCCAGGTTGCACTGGTAGAGCACCAGGTCGGGGTCGTCCTGGTGCGCGCCGGTCGAGGCGTCCCGGTAGTAGCCGACCGCGTCCTCCAGGTCCTCGACCTGCTTGCTCTGCAAGTACCGCAGCTGGGCGGCGCTGCCGAGGTTGTTCAGCACGCCCGCGCGCGCCGGATCGCGGTCGTCGAGCACGCCCGCGGTCGCGCGGAACACCTCGGTCACCCAGGGCAGCTGCTCGAAGTCGAGGGTGGAGATGACGGCGTTCATCGCGGTGATGGCGTCGGCGTACCGCTGCTGCGGGCTTGGGCGGTCCTGGGCGGTCGCTCGGGTGGTGTCCGCGGGGGCGCTGGGCCGGGCCTGGCCGCCGGAGCGGTCCGCCGCGGCCTGGCCCTCCGCGGAGCTGAACCACGACGCTCCGGCATCGGCGCGCTGCTGATCCCCGGTCGAACGCGCTCGCCCGTCGGCGAGTTCGTCCGGCCGACCCGCATCGTCATTCATCCCGATTCTCCTGTGGCATGCTCACACGACTACCAGCGTCGCGGCGTCGCGGGGCGTTTCACCGTACCGATGTTCACCGGTACCGAATAGCCCGTGCGTTCGCTGCGGGGAGTCGAGGACCGGTGCACCCGCTCCGTGCACGAACCGCGACCCCCTGCGAGGTCAGCCGGGCGGCGTTTCCCGGCCGCACTCCCCGCTGGAACACCTGGGCGGAGGCCTGCGGCGTGAGATGGCCGACAACGCCGGCGGCTTTCTGGATCATAGGCGAACCGGGGTGCTCCCCGGTGGCGGAAACCGGTGAATCCGAGTGCTGTGCGCGATCGGAGCGGTCGGTTCCGGCGGGCGCCGACCCTGGCGGAAAGTCGCCTGAACTACCACTCGGTGAAGCCTTGACCAGGCGGAACGGGCCTGTTGGCGATCACGTGTAGTGATCGTGTCTTGCGCCACGAGGGTGATCGGAGCGTGATCTCTTGACTGTCGGCGGCGGCGGGTTCACTCTGGTTCCCAACACGGGCAGGGCCTCGCGAGGTGCGGCTCCGCAGACGACTTCCGGGACGGTTCGTCGGCGGGCCCCTCGACAGGTGGCGTCGTAGCGTCTAGACTGCTACTTTGCGCTGCCCTCTTTCCGCCCTCCCCATGACGGGATCTAGGATCGTGGGCGCCATTGCACCCTTGACAGTCGTGTTAGCTGGTTGCCAACGCCTCCTGACGCGGCTGTAGCCAGTTCAGAGTCCCGGAAGGACGCATCTTGGCAGTCTCCCGCGCGACCAAGGTCTCTGCAGCTTCCAACTACACGTCGGGGATCGCTGGGGCACCCAGGCGGGTCTCGTTCGCGAACATCCGCGAACCGTTGGAAGTACCTGATCTGCTCGATCTGCAGGTCCAGTCCTTCGAATGGCTTGTCGGCGACGAGGCCTGGTTCCAGCGCCGGGTCGACGCCGGCGACGAAAGCCCTGTCGGTGGCCTGGAAGAAGTCCTCAGCGAGATCTCCCCGATCGAGGACTTCTCCGGATCGATGTCCCTGTCCTTCACGGATCCGCGCTTCGACGAGGTCAAGGCCTCGGTTGACGAGTGCAAGGACAAGGACATGACCTACGCGGCCCCGCTGTTCGTCACGGCGGAGTTCACCAACCACACCACTGGCGAGATCAAGAGCCAGACGGTGTTCATGGGTGACTTCCCGGTCATGACCGACAAGGGCACCTTCATCATCAACGGCACCGAGCGCGTCGTGGTGTCCCAGCTCGTGCGCTCGCCCGGCGTCTACTTCGACAGCTCGGTCGACAAGACGACGGACAAGGACGTCTACAGCGTCAAGATCATTCCCAGCCGCGGTGCGTGGCTGGAGTTCGACGTCGACAAGCGCGACACCGTCGGTGTCCGCATCGACCGCAAGCGCCGCCAGCCGGTGACGGTGCTGCTGAAGGCCCTGGGCTGGAGCGCGGAGGCGATCCGCGAGCGGTTCGGCTTCTCCGAGACGCTGATGGCGACGCTGGAGAAGGACCACACCGCCGGTCAGGACGAGGCGCTGCTCGACATCTACCGCAAGCTGCGCCCGGGCGAACCGCCGACCAAGGAGAGCGCGCAGACCCTCCTGGAGAACCTGTTCTTCAAGGAGAAGCGCTACGACCTGGCCCGCGTCGGCCGCTACAAGGTCAACAAGAAGCTGGGCCTGGAGCTGCCGTTCGACTCCGGCGTCCTCACCGAGGACGACATCGTCACCACCATCGAGTACCTGGTCCGCCTGCACGCGGGCGAGACCTCGATGGGCGAGGGCGACCTGGAGGTGCCGGTCGAGGTCGACGACATCGACCACTTCGGCAACCGCCGCCTGCGCACCGTCGGCGAGCTGATCCAGAACCAGGTCCGCGTCGGCCTGTCCCGCATGGAGCGCGTCGTCCGCGAGCGGATGACCACCCAGGACGTCGAGGCGATCACGCCGCAGACGCTGATCAACATCCGTCCCGTGGTGGCGGCGATCCGCGAGTTCTTCGGCACCTCGCAGCTGTCGCAGTTCATGGACCAGACCAACCCGATCGCGGGCCTGACGCACAAGCGTCGGCTCTCCGCGCTCGGTCCGGGCGGTCTGTCCCGGGAGCGCGCGGGCATGGAGGTCCGCGACGTCCACCCCTCGCACTACGGCCGCATGTGCCCGATCGAGACGCCGGAAGGCCCGAACATCGGCCTGATCGGCTCGCTGGCCACGTTCGCGCGGGTCAACCCGTTCGGCTTCATCGAGACGCCGTACCGCAAGGTCGTCGACGGCCGGGTCACCGACCAGATCGACTACCTGACCGCCGACGAAGAGGACCGCTACGTCAAGGCGCAGGCCAACGCGCCGATCGACGACGACGGCGTGTTCCTCGACGACCGCGTGCTGGGTCGCCGGAAGGGCGGCGAGGTCGAGCTCCTCGCCCCGACCGAGATCGACTACATGGACGTCTCGCCGCGGCAGATGGTCTCCGCTGCGACCGCGATGATCCCGTTCCTCGAGCACGACGACGCGAACCGCGCGCTGATGGGCGCGAACATGCAGCGCCAGGCGGTGCCGCTGCTGCGCAGCGAGTCCCCGCTGGTCGGCACCGGCATGGAGCTCCGCGCCGCCGTCGACGCCGGTGACGTGGTGACCGCCGACAAGGCCGGTGTGATCGAGGAGATCTGCGCCGACTACGTGACGGTGATGGCCGACGACGGCACCCGGCACACCTACCGGCTGCAGAAGTTCAACCGCTCGAACCACGGCACCTGCACCAACCAGAAGCCGATCGTGAACGAAGGCGATCGCGTCGAGGTCGGTCAGGTCATCGCGGACGGGCCGTGCACCCAGAACGGCGAGATGGCGCTGGGCAAGAACCTGCGCGTGGCCATCATGCCGTGGGAGGGGCACAACTACGAAGACGCGATCATCCTGTCCCAGCGCCTGGTGCAGGACGACGTGCTCACCTCGATCCACATCGAGGAGCACGAGGTCGACGCCCGCGACACCAAGCTCGGTGCCGAGGAGATCACCCGGGACATCCCGAACGTCTCCGAGGACGTGCTGGCCGACCTCGACGAGCGCGGCATCATCCGCATCGGTGCCGAGGTGCAGGGCGGCGACATCCTGGTCGGCAAGGTCACGCCGAAGGGCGAGACCGAGCTGACCCCGGAGGAGCGGCTGCTGCGCGCGATCTTCGGCGAGAAGGCCCGCGAAGTCCGCGACACCTCGCTGAAGGTGCCGCACGGCGAGACCGGCAAGGTCATCGGCGTCCGCGTCTTCAACCGCGACGAGGACGACGAGCTGCCCCCGGGCGTCAACGAGCTGGTCCGCGTCTACGTGGCGCAGAAGCGCAAGATCCAGGACGGCGACAAGCTCGCCGGCCGGCACGGCAACAAGGGCGTCATCGGCAAGATCCTGCCGATCGAGGACATGCCGTTCACCGAGGACGGCACCCCGGTCGACATCATCCTGAACACCCACGGTGTGCCGCGACGGATGAACATCGGTCAGGTGCTGGAGACCCACCTCGGGTGGATCGCCTCGCAGGGCTGGTCCATCGACGGCGACCCGGACTGGGCCAAGCGCCTGCCCGCGGACCTCTACGAGGTGGAGGCCGGCACCAACACCGCCAGCCCCGTCTTCGACGGTGCCCGCGAGGAGGAGATCACCGGCCTGCTCGGCTCCACCCTGCCGAACCGCGACGGTGAGCGGATGGTCAAGGCCAACGGCAAGGCGCAGCTGTTCGACGGCCGCAGCGGGGAGCCGTACCCGTACCCGGTGGCCCTCGGCTACATGTACATCCTGAAGCTGTCGCACCTGGTGGACGACAAGATCCACGCCCGGTCGACCGGCCCGTACTCGATGATCACCCAGCAGCCGCTGGGCGGTAAGGCGCAGTTCGGTGGTCAGCGCTTCGGTGAGATGGAGTGCTGGGCCATGCAGGCCTACGGTGCCGCGTACACCCTGCAGGAGCTGCTGACGATCAAGTCCGACGACGTCATCGGCCGCGTGAAGGTGTACGAGGCGATCGTCAAGGGCGAGAACATCCCGGACCCGGGTATCCCGGAGTCGTTCAAGGTGCTCCTCAAGGAGCTGCAGTCGCTGTGCTTGAACGTGGAGGTGCTCTCCACGGACGGTGCTGCCATCGAGATGCGCGACGGAGACGACGAGGACCTGGAGCGTGCCGCGGCGAACCTCGGCATCAACCTGTCCCGGAACGAGTCCCCCTCGGTGGACGACGTCGTTCAGTGACCTCGCCGCCGGTCCGCGGGCATGTGCCTGCCCGCGGACCGGCCATCGACCCAACCTGGCATTCCCGGCCGGTAGCCGGCCGGACCTTTCGACTAAGGGAGAAGACCCGACGTGCTGGACGTCAACTTCTTCGATGAACTCCGCATCGGCCTCGCCACGGCCGACGACATCCGCCAGTGGTCGTTCGGCGAGGTCAAGAAGCCCGAGACGATCAACTACCGAACCCTGAAGCCGGAGAAGGACGGGCTCTTCTGCGAGAAGATCTTCGGTCCGACCCGCGACTGGGAATGCTACTGCGGCAAGTACAAGCGGGTCCGCTTCAAGGGCATCATCTGCGAGCGCTGCGGCGTCGAGGTGACCCGGGCCAAGGTGCGCCGCGAGCGGATGGGGCACATCGAGCTCGCCGCTTCGGTGACCCACATCTGGTACTTCAAGGGCGTTCCGAGTCGGCTGGGCTACCTGCTCGACCTGGCTCCCAAGGATCTCGAAAAGATCATTTACTTCGCCGCGTACGTGATCACTTCGGTGAACACCGAGATGCGGCACAACGACCTGTCCACGCTCGAGAACGAGATGGCGGTCGAGCGCAAGCGGGTCTCCGACCAGCGTGACGCGGACCTCGAAGCCCGTGCCCAGAAGCTCGAAGCCGACCTGGCCGAGCTCGAGGCCGAGGGTGCGAAGAGCGACGTGCGCCGCAAGGTCAAGGAGGGCGGCGAGCGCGAGATGCGCCAGCTGCGCGACCGCTCGCAGCGCGACATCGACAAGCTCGACGAGATCTGGGAGACCTTCACCAAGCTGGAGCCCCGTCAGCTGATCTCGGACGAGATGCTCTACCGCGAGCTCTACGACCGGTACGGCGAGTACTTCACCGGCGGCATGGGTGCCGAGTCCATCCAGGCGCTGCTGCAGGACTTCGACATCGGTGCCGAGGCCGAGCTGCTGCGCGAGACGATCCGCTCCGGCAAGGGGCAGAAGAAGCTGCGCGCGCTCAAGCGGCTCAAGGTCGTCGCCGCGTTCCAGGCCACCGGGAACAACCCCGGCGGCATGGTGCTCAACTGCGTGCCGGTGATCCCGCCGGACCTGCGTCCGATGGTCCAGCTCGACGGTGGCCGCTTCGCCACCTCGGACCTGAACGACCTGTACCGCCGGGTCATCAACCGCAACAACCGCCTCAAGCGACTGATCGACCTCGGCGCGCCCGAGATCATCGTCAACAACGAGAAGCGGATGCTGCAGGAGTCCGTGGACGCGCTGTTCGACAACGGTCGTCGCGGGCGCCCGGTCACCGGGCCCGGCAACCGGCCGCTGAAGTCGCTGTCCGACCTGCTCAAGGGCAAGCAGGGCCGCTTCCGCCAGAACCTGCTCGGCAAGCGCGTCGACTACTCCGGCCGTTCGGTCATCGTCGTCGGCCCGCAGCTGAAGCTGCACCAGTGCGGCCTGCCGAAGGAGATGGCGGTCGAGCTGTTCAAGCCGTTCGTCATGAAGCGGCTGGTGGACCTCAACCACGCGCAGAACATCAAGTCCGCGAAGCGGATGGTGGAGCGCCAGCGCCCGCAGGTGTGGGACGTGCTGGAAGAGGTCATCGCCGAGCACCCGGTGCTGCTCAACCGTGCTCCCACGCTGCACCGCCTGGGCATCCAGGCCTTCGAGCCGCAGCTGGTCGAAGGCAAGGCCATCCAGCTGCACCCGCTGGTGTGCGAGGCGTTCAACGCCGACTTCGACGGTGACCAGATGGCGGTGCACCTGCCGCTGTCGGCCGAGGCGCAGGCCGAGGCCCGGATCTTGATGCTGTCCAGCAACAACATCCTCTCGCCCGCGTCGGGTCGCCCGCTGGCGATGCCGCGTCTGGACATGGTCACCGGCCTGTACCACCTGACCAGGCTGGTCGAGGGTGCACCGGGTGAAGGCCAGGCGTTCTCCTCCGTGGGCGAGGCCATCATGGCCTTCGACCGCGGCGGGCTCTCGCTGCAGGCGAAGATCCGGATCCGGCTCCGCGACGTGGTCCCCGCCAAGGAGGCCACGCCGGAGGACTGGGAGCCGGGCAAGCCGTGGCTCGCCGACACCACGCTCGGCCGGGTGTTCTTCAACGAGCTCCTGCCCGAGGACTACCCGTTCGTCAACGACCTGCTGCCGAAGAAGCGGCAGGCGGCGATCGTCAACGACCTCGCCGAGCGGTACCCGATGGTCACCGTCGCCCAGACGCTGGACAAGCTGAAGGACGCCGGTTTCCACTGGGCCACCCGTTCCGGCGTGACCGTGTCGATCTCCGACGTGGTCGTCCCGCCGCAGAAGAGCGAGATCCTCGACTCCTACGAGCAGCGCGCCGAGCAGGTGGAGAAGCGCTACCGCCGTGGTGCGCTGTCCTACCAGGAGCGCAACGCGGAGCTCGTCAAGGTCTGGACGGCGGCCAAGGACGAGGTCGCCGAGGCCATGGAGAAGAACTTCCCCGAGGACAACTCGATCAGCATGATCGTGAAGTCCGGGGCGGCGGGCAACATGACCCAGGTCGTGCAGCTGGCCGGCATGCGTGGCCTGGTGTCGAACCCGAAGGGCGAGTACATCCCGCGCCCGATCAAGGCGAACTACCGCGAAGGCCTGTCCGTGCTGGAGTACTTCATCTCCAACCACGGTGCCCGCAAGGGTCTGGCCGACACGGCGCTGCGCACCGCCGACTCGGGTTACCTGACCCGTCGTCTGGTGGACGTCTCGCAGGACGTCATCGTGCGGGAGACCGACTGCGGCACCGAGCGCGGCATCAAGATGCCGATCGCCGAGGTGCTGCCGGACGGCACGGTGCTGCGCGACGCGCACGTCGAGACCAGCATCTACGCCCGCACGACCGCCGAGGACGTCACGGACTCGGACGGCAACATCGTGCTCGCCCGCGGTTCCGACCTGGGCGACCCGGCGATCGAGAAGCTGCTCGCGGCCAAGATCTCCAAGGTCAAGGTCCGCAGCGTGCTGACCTGCGAGTCCGGCGTCGGCGTCTGCGCGGTCTGCTACGGCCGCTCGATGGCCACCGGCAAGCTGGTGGACGTCGGCGAGGCCGTCGGCATCGTCGCCGCCCAGTCGATCGGTGAGCCCGGCACGCAGCTGACGATGCGCACCTTCCACCAGGGCGGTGTCGCCGGTGACGACATCACCACCGGTCTGCCGCGTGTCACGGAGCTGTTCGAAGCCCGGGTCCCGAAGGGCAAGGCGCCGATCGCCGACGCCCCCGGACGGATCCGGATGGAGGACAACGACCGGTACTGGAAGATCACGGTCATCCCGGACGACGGCAGCGAGGAGATCGTCTACGACAAGCTGTCCAAGCGGCAGCGGCTCGCGACGATCTCGGTGGACGGCAGCGAGCGGCAGATCGCGGACGGCGACCACGTCGACGTCGGCCAGCAGCTGCTGGAAGGCGCCGTCGACCCGCACGAGGTGCTGCGCGTGATGGGGCCCCGCGAGGCCCAGCTGCACCTGGTCCGCGAGGTCCAGGAGGTCTACCGCTCGCAGGGCGTCGGCATCCACGACAAGCACGTGGAGGTCATCGTCCGGCAGATGCTGCGGCGCGTCATCATCATCGACTCGGGTGCGACGGAGTTCCTGCCCGGCTCGCCGGTGGAGCGCTCGCAGTTCGAGGGCGAGAACCGCCGCGTGGTGGCCGAGGGCGGCGACCCGGCTTCGGGCCGTCCGGTGCTGATGGGCATCACCAAGGCCTCGCTGGCCACGGAGTCCTGGCTGTCGGCGGCCTCCTTCCAGGAGACGACCCGCATCCTCACGAACGCCGCGATCGAGGGCGCGAGTGACAAGCTGGTCGGCCTGAAGGAGAACGTGATCATCGGTAAGTTGATCCCGGCCGGTACCGGCATCAACCGCTACCGCAACATCCAGGTGCAGCCGACCGAGGAGGCGCGGGCCGCGGCGTACGCGATCCCGTCCTACGACGACGGCTACTACACGCCGGACGTGTTCGGCGCAGGCACCGGTGCCGCGGTGCCGCTGGACGACTACGACTTCGGTCGCGACTACCGGTGATCCGGTAGGCGGCCGCAGGTCGCGGAGCAGTGCACGGGAGGGGGCCCCCCCGGGGGGGGCGGGGGCCCCCCCCGGGGGTGGGGGGGGGGGGGGCCGGCCCCCCGGCCGCGGTGCCGGGGGCGGCGGGGGGATCGGGCGGGGGGGGGGGGCCCGCCCCGGGCGCGGCCGGGCGCCGGGCCCGGGCCGCGGCCCCCCCCCGCCCCCCCCCCGCGGCGCGCCCCCCCCCCGGGGGGGCCCCCCGGGGGGGGCCCCGGCCCCCCCCCCCCGCTGTTCGGGGCGCGTGGCCGCGAACCCGCGGCCGAGCGTTCGGAGACCGGTGGTGCAGGAGCGGACGGCGCGATGCACCGCGGCCGCGATCGTGGTGGTTCCGGCGATCATGTCGGGGCTCCTCCGGACCGGGCGGGCGACGGGCCGGCGGGCAGTCGGAGCCCCCGGCGGCGTGCTTCGGTGAGCAGGGTCAGCTGGTCGTGCAGCAGGCGGTGCCGCAACGCCTCGCACGCGCGGATCTCGGCGACGAGCCCGGCATCGGTGCACTCGGCGACGCGGTCGTCGGTGAGCGGCTCGGGAGCGGACGGCCACCGCTCGCCGCCACCGCTCCCGGGATCGGGCGCGGCGCCGGTGGACGTCGGCGGACCGGTTCCCCCTGCGGCCGGGCCGGCCGCCGCCGGGACGAGGTGCAGCCTGCGGTGGGTGCGGTGTCTGGGGTCCATGACTCCGATCATCCGGAGTCGAACACGCGTTCGCCACTACACGAGCGGGTGGTCCTCCGGCGGAACAGCGGCGGCCCGGCGGCAGGTTGCACCGGGCATGCGAGTGATCGGCGCGACCCTGCCGATGAACGCGCTCACCGCCCGCCAGGCGCTGGACCTCCTGGACTCGGCGCCGGGCGAGGCGATCGCGGTCACCGGCGCCGCGGGGGCGTTCGGGGGTTGCGTGGTGCAGCTGGCGAAGGCCGACGGGCTGCGGGTCGTCGCGGACGCGGCCGACCGGGACCGGGAACTGGTCCGGTCGCTCGGGGCGGACGTCGTCGTGGCGCGCGGGGACGACGTGGCGGAACGCATCCGCGAGGCGGCACCGGCCGGGGTGGCGGGGATCGCGGACGGCGCGCTGCTCAACGACCGGCTGGTGCCCGCGGTGCGCGACGGCGGCCGGATCTCGACCGCGCGGTTCTTCACCGCCGGAGCGGAGCGCGGCATCACCTACCGGCCGGTGGCGGGGCGCGAGTACGCGCAGGAGTGGGAAGAGCTGGACCGGCCGCGGTCCCAGGTGGACGAAGGGGTGCTGACCCTGCGGCTGGCGCGGACCTACCCGGCGGGCGAGGCGGCGCAGGCGCACCGCGCGCTGGAAGCCGGCGGGGTGCGGGGCCGGTTGGTGCTGGAGTTCTGATCGGGACGGCGCCGCGAACCGGGTGCCCCCGCCGCGTCCGCCCCGGAACGGGGGTGGCGGCGTCCGGGGACTCGGCCGACCGGTGCGGTCGTCAGCCCTCGAGCTCCAGCAGGGCCTTGCGGACCCGCTCGACCTCGGCTTCGAGCTCGGCGAGCTTCGCCTCGTGCTGCTCGCGCGCGGCGCTCAGGACCTCTTCGATGGCTTCGGAGATGTCCTGGTGGAGTTCCGCCGCCGCCTTGGAGACCGCGGCCGCCGGGACCGGCAGGCCCTGCACGACGCGCTTGCCCGCGTGCATCAGCTCGGCCTGCCACTCGCCTTCCGCGGTGCCGGTCACGGTCAGCGTGAGCTCGACGGTGCGGGTCTTCTTGGCGGTGCTCTTCTTGGGCGCGCGGGTCTTCTTCGGCGCGGGCTCCGGCGTCGCGTCGGCCGGAGCGGCGTCGGCCGGGGCCGGGGCCGCCGCGGCGGGCTCGGACGGCGTCGCCGCGGCCTGCGCGGTGTCCGCCTCGGCCTGGGCGGTGCCGTTCTCCGGCTGCGCCGATGCCTGCTCGCCTTGGGTCTCTTCGCTGGTCACCTGGTCTGCTTCCTGCTCGCCCACGGATTCTCCTTGCTGTGCGCCGGTCGGTGACCCAGGATAGAACACCAGTTCCCCTGCGCCGTGTCGGCGGGCGGGGACCGGCGCGCGTGGGCACTGTAGCGGGAGCCTCCGCGCCGGTGGTGGTCATGGGTCGAGCGTGTCGAGCAGCGCCGCCAAGGCGGGGCGGAACGCGTGCTCGGCGGGCGCGGCGTAGCCGATCACCACTCCGGCGGGGTGGTCGCCGGGCCGCACCCACCACGGGCCGAGCACGTCGAGTTCGACGCCGCGGGCGCGGGCTCGGGCGAGGACCTGCTGCTCGTCGGGACCGTCGGGGTCGAGGCGCAACGTCAGGTGCAGGCCGGCGGAGATGCCCGCCGGGTAGCGCCGGTGCCCGGCGCGCAACCCGTCCAGGCCGTGCAGCAGCTGCTCGCGCCGCGCCCGGTACACGGCCCGGGACCGGCGCACGTGCTGGTCGTAGGCGCCGGATCGCAGCAGCTCGCCGAGCGCGAGCTGGTCGAACAGCGGCCCGAACCGCCCGTGGGTGCGCATCGCCCGCACCGGTTCGACCAGCCGGGCGGGCAGCGCCAGCCAGGCGATGCGCAGCGCGGGGGCGAGGGTCTTGCTCGCGGTGCCCGCGTAGATCACCGCGTCCGGGGCCATGCCCTGCAGCGATCCGACGGGTTTGCGGTCGAAGCGGAACTCCCCGTCGTAGTCGTCCTCGACGACGAGCACGCCGTCGGCCTTGGCGCGGCGGATCAGCTCGGCGCGGCGCTGCGCCCGCATGGTGACGCCGAGCGGGAACTGGTGCGCGGGGGTGACGACGACGGCAGGGCTGCGCAGCGCGGACACGTCGATGCCGCCGTCGTCGACGGGGACGCCGCGCACGGTCATCCCGTCCTCGGCGGCGATGTCGCGGAAGTGCGGCAGCGACGGGTCCTCGAAGTCGATCGAGGAGTCGCCCCGGGCGCGCAGGACCCTGCTGATCAGCGAGAGCGCCTCGCTGTAGCCGTTGCAGACGACCAGCCGATCGGGGGTGGTGTGCACGGCCCGGGCGCGTCGCAGGTATTCGGTGAGCGCTTCGCGCAGCGCGAGCGGGCCCTGCGGATCGCCGTAGTCGAGCTCGTCGGCGGGCATGGCGCGCAGCACGCGGCGGCTCGCGGCCAGCCAGTCCTTGCGCGGGAAGGCGCTCAGGTTCGGCCTGCCCGGGCGGAAGTCCCAGCGCGGCGCGCGGCCCGTCAGGCGGGGCGCCGGCGGGTCGGGGCGTTCGCCGCTGCGGAGCCGCTCGGCGACGGTGGTGGGCGCGCCTTGCCGGGACAGCAGGAACCCTTCGGTGCCGAGCTGGGCGTACGCCCTGGTCACGGTGCCGCGCGCGATGCCGAGGTCGTGGGCGAGGGTGCGGGTGGAGGGCACGCGGCTTCCCGCGGCGAGGCGGCCGTCGCGGATCGCCGCGCGCAGGGCCTCCGCGAGGGTGCTGCTGTCGGGCCGCCCCGACCAGTCCAGGTGCAGGTCCAGCCCGGATTCGAGCGAACCGGACCGTTCGCGGTTCACGGCTGCCGAGCTTATCGAACGCCGGCGGCGGAACCGGCCCGGCCGGGCGCGTTCCGTTGATAACCTTCGCCGGATCACGGTGAGGGGCGGACGAGTGCAACAGGGGCCGGATTCCCACGAGCGCTTCCTCGGCAGCATGCTCGGCGGTGCGCTGGGCGATGCGCTGGGGTTCGCGGTCGAGTTCCGCGGGATCGACGCGATCCGGGAGCGGTACGGACCGGACGGCGTGACCGGCCCGGTGCTCGCGCAGGGCCGCGCGGAGATCTCCGACGACACGCAGCTGATGCTGTTCACCCTGGAAGGCCTGGTCCGCGCGCACGTGGCGCGGCGGATGCAGCCGGTGGACAACGATCCGGTGCCGGAGGTGCAGCACGCCTACCAGCGGTGGCTGCACACCCAGGGCCGCACCTGGGCGGAGGCGGCCGGGCCGTACGGGGTGCACCTGGCGGAACCGGACGGCTGGCTGATCGCCCAGCGCGAGCTGTTCGCGGTCCGCGCCCCGGGCAACACCTGCATGCTGGCGCTGATCGAGTTCGGGCGCACCCACCGGCAGGCGACGCCGGAGAACGCGGCGAACGATTCGAAGGGCTGCGGCGGGGTGATGCGGGCGGCGCCGGTGGCGGTGTGGTCGCACGATCCCGCCGAGGTGTTCCACGCGGCGGTGGGAACGGCGGCGCTGACGCACGGCCACCCGTCCGGCTACCTGTCGGCGGGGGTGTTGGCGGTGGTGGTGCACCAGCTGATCCGGGAGGTACCGCTGCCGGACGCGGTGCGGCTGGCGCGGGACCTGCTGCTGCGCTGGCGCGGTCACGAGGAGCAGTTGCGGCTGCTGGACGCGGCGGTGGAGCTCGCCGAGCGGGGCCCGGTGCCGCCGGAACAGCTCGCGGAACGGCTCGGCGGCGGCTGGGTGGGCGAGGAGGCGCTGGCGATCGGCCTGTACGCGGCGCTGGCGGTGCCGGACGCGCGGCGGGCGCTGCTGCTGTCGGTGAACCACTCGGGTGATTCGGATTCGACGGGGATGGTGTGCGGGAACGTCGTCGGCGCGCTGCACGGGGTCCGCGCCCTCCCGCCGGAGTGGCTGGACGTGCTGGAGCTGCGCGAGGTGGTGACGGCGCTGTCCCGCGACGCGCTCGCCGAGTTCAGCCCGGCCCCACCCGCGGACGCCGCGTGGAGCAGGCGCTATCCCGCGTGGTGAGCAAGCTCTCGATCACCGCGGTACCCGCCGTGGCCACCGCTGATCCACCCGCAGCACGCCACCCGGTCGTTCGATCACCCGGGGGAGTCGGCCGTGGCGTCGGTCAAGTGCGGCAACATTGGCGGGGTGCGGTCCAAGGGATCGGCGGTGCCCCGCCGGAGCCGGGAAAGCTCCCGGGCCTCCGCCGCAGCGGTGCGGCGGCCTTGCGACCGACGTCCGCGGCCGGAGGTCGTGGGCGCTGCCCCGCACGGTGACCCGACAGGAGACTGGGGATGACCGGTGACACCTCGTGGTTCGCGAACACGCACGGTTCGGCCGTGTCGCGGCGGGAGCCGCGCGCGCTGAGCTGGTCGGACCGGTTCCGCGGCGCGCTGCTCGGCGGCGCCGTGGGCGATGCGCTGGGCGCGGGGGTGCGCACCAGGTCGGCGTGGGACATCCAGCACTGGTTCGGCAAGCAGGGCGTGACCGACTACCTGCCCGTGTTCGGGCGGCGCGGTGGCGCCACGGAGCTGACGCAGCTGGCCGTGTTCACCTTGGAGGCGCTGCTGCGGGCGCGGGCGGTGAACGGCGATTCGGTGGAGTGGCTGCCCACTCCGGTGATCCGCACGAACCACCTGCGCTGGCTGTACACGCAGGGGGTGCCGTGGGAGTTCGCGATGTCCGGCTACCTGCAGACGCATCCGGAGCCGAGCGGCTGGCTGCTGGAGACGCCGCAGCTGTTCTCCACCCGCAACCCGGCGGGCGGGGCGCTGTCCGGGCTGGGCAAGCTCGCCGCGCAGCCGCCGACGCAGCAGCACGCCGCCGACGCGCGGTCCGGGCCGGTGGTGCGGCCGGGCTTCGCCGACTGCGCGGTGTGGGCGGCGCCGACGATGGTGTGGAGCACCTCGCAGGAGCGGGTGTTCGCGGCGGGCGCCGACGTGGCCCGGCTGCTCACCGACGACGTGAACGTGCAGGGCGCGGCCGGGTTCCACGCGGACGTGCTGACCCAGCTGATCCAGGGCGACATCGGGTTGTGGGAGGCGGTGGGCCTCACCGACGCCCGGTTGAGCTCGCTGCACAGCGGGGCCGACGGGCCGGCCGCGGTGCGCCGGGCGGTGCACGCGGCGATGTTCGCGACCCGCGACGGCCGCCGCCCGCAGCCCGCCGAGCTGGACGCCGAGTTCGACACCGAGCACAAGCCGGGTGAGCTGGGCACCGCGCTGGCTGCGGTGGCGGCGACCGGGAGCTTCGCCGAGGCCGTGCTGATGGCGGTGAACGTGTCGGCGGACAGCAGCGTCACGGGTGCGATGGCGGGTCAGCTCGCCGGTGCCCTGCACGGGCCGGACGCGATTCCGCCGCGGTGGCGCGACGAGCTGGAACTGGGCGACATCATCGAGACGCTGTGCGCCGACGCGGCCGAGGCGTTCGCCCCGCCGCCGCCCCCGCCGCCGTTGCCGAAGTGGGCGCAGCGCTACGTGGGCGATCCGCGCGGTTCGTCCGGGCCGCGGGAGCTGGACGCCCCGCTGACGACCACGGTGGACAGCGGCCGCGGGCCGGAGCCGGTGCGGCCGGTGGACGGCAGCAACGAAGAAACGATGATCATCGACCTGAGCCGGTTGAACTCGCACCCGGACGCACCGGAGTTCGGCGACCCGGCCGCCGAACCCGCGCCGGAACCGGTCGTCGAGGCGAGCGCGGAGCACCACGTCCGGCACGAAGCCGAGCCGCGGGAACCGCAGCCCTGGCAGGAGCCCCCGGCCCGGCAGGAATCCCGGCCTCGCCCGGAATCCCCGGCCCATCAGGATTCGCAGCCGCGTCAGGAAGCCCAGTCCCGCCAGGAAGCCCAGTCCCGCCAGGAAGCCCAGTCCCGCCAGGAAGCCCAGTCCCGCCAGGAAGCCCAGCCGCGCGGGGAATCCCAGTCCTGGCCGGAATCCCAGCTCCGGCAGGAATCCCCATCCCGGCCCGACCTCCGCGCGGAGCCGCCGCAGGCCCCGCCCGTCCCCCGGCCGGAACCCGAACCGGAACCGGTCAACGCGTTCACCCAGGCAACCGACCGCACCGACCTGTCGATGCTGGCCGCGCACCGGCCGCCCGCCGAGGACGCCGACGAAGCGCGGCCGATGCCGGACTTCGGCGCGGGCGGTTTCCAGCTCTCGACGGATCGCACCGACCGCGAGGAGCTCGCCCGGCTGGCGAAGCTGGTGTCGATCCGGCCGGAGGCGGCCGGGCGGATCCCGCGGGAGGAGCCGGTGCCCCCGCGCCCCGAACCCGCCGCGGAACCGGAACCGCCGCAGCACGACCGGCCCGACGACTCGCGGCGCTACGACCACGGCGGCGAACCTCCGCGCCACGACCACGATGCGGAGCCGCCGCAGCACGAGCCCTACGCGGAACCGCCGCAGCACGAGCACCGGGGGGAACCGCCGCACCACGAGCACGGCGCGCTGCCGCACCACGGCGACCCGCCGCACCATCACGGCGAACCGCCGCACCACCACGGCGACCCGCCGCACGAGGAACCGCTCACCGCTCCGGAACCGGACGACCGCGAGCAGGCCGGTCCCGAAACGGCCGAGTTCCCCGCGGGTCGAGTGGACGCGTCTCCCGAGCAGTGGGCCGAGCGCCCGGACCCCGAACCGCACGACCGCCACGAGCAGGCCGAACCGGAGGAGCCGGACTTCGCCGCCGATCGCGAGGAACCGGCGCACCACGCCGCCGACGCGGAGGCGCCCGTCGAGGCGCGGATCGCGAAATCGCCGGGCGCGGGCGGACACGCCAAGTCGGAGGCCGTCGACGAGGTCGCGCCCGCGCTGACCGAGCGGGTGCTGGGCTGCTTCCTCGGCGGTGCGCTCGGCGACGCGATGGGTTCCGACCTGGAGTTCGTCACCGCCGAGCAGATCACCGAGCGGTTCGGCCCGGACGGCCCGCAAGGTCTCCGGGAGGCCTACGGCGTGCAGGGCGCGATCACCGACGACACCCAGATGACGCTGTTCAGCGCGGAAGGCCTCATCCGCGGTGGCATCGCGCGGCGCACCCTCGGCAGCACCGACCCGCTTCCGGAGATCCAGCTGGCCTACCAGCGCTGGCTGCACACCCAGGGCGTGGAATGGGAGGCCGCGGCGGGCGCGTTCCGCTCGGTGTACCCGGAGCCGGACGGCTGGCTGGTGGAGGTGCCGGGGCTGTTCTCGAACCGCGCTCCCGGCAAGACGATCTTCCGCGCGCTGGCCCGGTTCGGCGACGGGCAGTCGGCCGGGTCGATCACCGAGCCGATCAACGACTCGAAGGGCTGCGGCGGGGTGATGCGGTCGGCGCCGATGGCGCTGTACTCGCCGGACCCGCCAGTGGCGTTCGAGCTGGCCGCGCGCGCCGCCGCGCTCACCCACAGCCATCCGTCCGGCTACCTGTCGGCGGGCGCGCTGGCGGTGATCGTGCAGCAGGCGCTGCTGGGCCAGACCCTCGACGACGGGGTGTGGCTGGCGCTGCAGGTCTTGGAGACCTGGGAGGGGCACGAGGAGACGAGCGCGCTGCTCAAGCAGGCCGTCGAGCTGGCGGAGCGGGGCGATCCGACGCCCGAGGACATCGCCGGAACCCTCGGCGGCGGCTGGGTCGGCGAGCAGGCGCTGGCGATCGCGGTGTGCGGTGCGCTGGCCGGTGGCGACGACGTGGCGAAGGCGCTGCGCATCGCGGTGCACCACGACGGCGACAGCGACTCGACCGGGGCGATCTGCGGCAACATCGTCGGCGCGCTGATCGGGGTGAGCGGGCTGCCGGTCGGCTGGCTGGCCGACTTGGAGCTGCGCGACGTCGTGGAGCAGATCGCGCTGGACTGCGTGGCCGAGTTCGGCGACTCGCTGTCCCGCGACCCGGACGCGCCGGAACCGCCGGCGAGCGAGCGCCCCGCCGACGAGGAGTGGGACGAGCGCTACCCGGTGCGGAGGCTGCCGATCGCGGCCGAAGCGGCGCCGCCCGTCCAGCCGGAACCGCGTGCCGACGACCCCGGTGATCCGCCTACCGCGCTGCTGCCCGCAGTCGGGGTCGAGCCGCCGGAGCAGGAACCACCGGCGCCGCCCGAACCGGAACCGGAGCCGCTGGCGGCGTTCCCGGCGCCGAAGCCGTCGCCGCGCCGCATCCAGGGCCCGCAGCCCGCCTACGACGGCGAGGGCTGACCACCGGGCCAGGTGAGCAGGGATACACCGGGATCGGCGTGATCCGGCCCGGGCCGCCGAGGCGTGTTGGTAGCGTTCCCGCCGCACGAGGAGAAGATCGGATCGGTCGGGCCGCGGCGCCCGACCTCCGCACACGTTCGGGGGCGGAGTGCCTGAGGACATCAGCGCGGCTGAGCGGATGGTCCGCGAGTGGCAGGAACGCGCGACCGAGAAGGCCGAGAAGTTCGGCCGCATGCAGGCCCAGATCGAGCAGATCTCGGTCACCGAGTCCTCCCGCGACGGCGCGGTGCGGGTGACGGTCGGCTCCAGCGGCATGCTCGACGACCTGGTGCTCGCCGAGAACGCCGGGAACCGCCCGATGGCGAAGCTCGCGGGCGAGATCATGCGCACGGTGCGGCTGGCCCAGTCGAAGCTGCCGGAACGCATGCAGGAAGCCGCGGCGAGCACCGTCGGTGAGGGCGACGAAGCCGTGCGCCACATGTTGGGCCAGGCCAAGCGATTCTTCCCGGAGCCGCCGGAGGAACCGGAGGAGCCGCCGCGCCGCCCCGGGGTGCAGGAGATGCGCATCGGCCCCGAGGACGACGGTCCGCGGCCGCCGCGCCGGCCGAACCGCGCACCGCGGCGGCCCGGCCCGGACGACTTCGACGACGAGGACTTCAGCCGCGGCTCGTTCCTGCGCTGACGACGGGGAGAACCGATGTCCGAAGACATGAACGTCGTCATCGAGGACCTCCGCGCCCATGCGTCCAAAGTGGACGGAGTGGCGGAGGCGCTGGACGCCGCCGTCGACGCCTCGCGGGCCGTGACGATGGACAACGACGCCTACGGGATCCTGTGCCGCCCCTTCGCATGGATGGTCGACCAGGCCGAGCAGCACGGCATCGACACCCTCCAGCACGCTGCCGAAGCCATCCGGGGCACCGCCTCGGACGTGCGCGCCGCGGCTGAGGAGTACCAGGCCACCGACGACGGGAACAGCCGGAACTTCGACGGGATGCAGGCGTGAGCAATCCGCTCGTCAACGCGCAGAACGCCGTCGATCCCTCGGAACCGCCGGACGGCATCACGGGCATCGGCATCGTGGAGTCCTGGCACGACGTCACCAGCCTCAACGACGAGTCCACCTGGCTGGAGAGCAGCCTCGGCTACGGCGGGCTCGCGATGGAAGCGGTCAGCGTCGTCGTCGACCCGGTCGGCACCCTGCTCTCCTACGGGGTGGCGTGGCTGATCGAGCACATCCAGCCGCTGCAGGAAGCCCTCGACTGGTTCGCCGGTGACCCCGACGGGGTGCAGGCCTATTCCGAGCAGTGGCAGCAGGTCGCGACCTCGGTCGGTGCGGCCGCGACGCAGTACCGCGACTCCGTGCGGGCCGACACCGCGCACTGGACCGGCGCTGCCGGCGACGCGTACCGGCGGCACGCCGCGGAGCGGGCGACGGCGCTGACCGGGGCGGGCGAGCTCGCGGGCACCATCTCCAGCGTCGTGGGCACGATGGGCATGGTCGTGTCCTTCGTGCGCGACTTCGTCCGGGACCTCGTCGCCGACTGCATCTCCCGGCTCATCACCTACGCGCTGGAAGCGCTCGCGCCACCCGTGGTCTCCCTCGCCTGGGTCGTGCCGCAGGCGGTGGCGTTCATCGCCCGGACCGTCACGAAGATCGCCGACATCGTCGGGAAGCTGATCAAGACCATCGGCAACGTCGGGCCGAAGATGGCGCGGATGGTCGAGGTCTTCGGCGACCTCATGAAGATGCTCGGCAAGGGCGCGAAGTTCTCCGCGGAGAAGGTCGCGGCGGCCGGGAAGATCGCCTCGAAGGTCGCCGACAAGCTCGACGTCTCCGGGAAGATCGCGGACAAGGCCGCGGACAAGGCCTGGCGCAAGCTCGACGACGTCTTCGACACCGACGTGGCGGGCAGGCACCACGCCAGGGCCGGTGGCGGCGACTCCGGAGGCTCGGACTCGGACGGTGGCGGAACCGATTCCCCCGCGGACGCGCGCAGGTCGAGTGCGGACGGGTCGGAGGTGCGGACCGCCGCGGGCAGGTCCAGCGGCGACGGGCCGGAGGCGCCGACCGGCAGGTCCACCGGCGACGGGCCCGAGACGCCGACCGGCGCTGGCACGTCGATGCGATCCGCGGGGGATGCGGCGCCGGGTCGAGCGGACGCGGAGAGCGCGTCCGGCGGCGGTTCCACGTCCGGCGGACAGGCGAGTGGCGGTTCCTCGTTCCGCTCGGACGCGGGCGGCGCACCGGTCGGGCACGCGCCCGAGAGCGGGACCTCGGCCGAGGTGCGGAGCGCCCCGGTCGACGCGGGCGGGCGCGCAGGTGGCGGGCCGGACACCGCGAGCTCGGGCGGCACCGCACCGGGCGAGCAGGCCGGTTCGGCTGCGGGCCGGTTCACCGCGCAGAGCGGCGAGGCGCCCGCCGGCGGCCCCGCGACGTCCACATCGGACGGTGGTGGTGCCGGTGGGTACCTGCCGGGCTCGTCCGCCGGGCACGCCGACGTGCCGAGCAGGCCCGCGGCGACGACGTCCGCCGCGGTCGATGCCCCGGTGCGCCCGCCGAACGCGGACGCGCCCGCCGCGGCGCCGACTCCGCCACGCCAGCCGGACCAGCCGGGTGCCGCGCCCTCCAGCGGATCGTCGGCAGGCGGCGGCCCCGCCGGAGGAGCTCCGCAGGCGGGTGCGCCGGGCGCGCCCGGCGCTCGCGGCGCCCGACCGGCCGGCTGGACCGGCACCCCGGGCAGCCCCGGCGCCGCCCACCTGCCGAGCGGGCCTCGCGCGCCGCATGCGCCGGACGGCCCCCGCACGGCGCCGGAACGAGCCGCGCACGCGCACCGGGATGCGCCCGACCAAGGGAATTCGCCGCAGCAGCCCGGGAATCCGCGCGCCGCGGTATCACGAGCGGATGCGCCACAAACACCGAGCGCTCCGCCACGGGCCGATGCGCCGACTCCGCCGCGGGCGGACGGGCCGGTGTCCCCTCGGACGGATGCGCCGATGCCTTCGCGGGCGGATGCGCCGGTGCCGCCGCGGGCGGATGGGTCGACTCCGCCTCGGGCGGATGCCCCGGTGTCGCCGCGGGCCGACGCGCCGGTGTCCCCGCGGGCGGATGGGCCGGTGCCTTCGCGGGCGGATGCGCCGACTCCGCCTCGTGCCGCCGCGCCGGTACCGCCTCGGACGGATCCACCGGTACCGCCGCGAGGAGACGCCCCCGCGGCACCCTCGCCCCGGCCGGACGGCCCCGGCACGCCGCACGCTCCCGGCCCGGACTCGCCGGGAGCGCGCCACCAGACATCCGCCCCGCGTCCCGCCGCGCCGCAGCCGAGGTTCCCGGACGAGCGGCCGTGGTCGCGGCTCGACGGGTCGGATTTCGCCCACGTCGCCCCGAACTCGGCCGTGCCGTGGGGCACGGGCCACCGGAGCCATCCCGACGCGCAGCCGCAGCGCGCACCGGAGCGGTCGACCGCCGAATCGATGGCCGCCGAACGTCCGGTGCCGCGGCACGAGCAGGTCCAGCACGCCTGGAACCGCCCCGGTGACGGGCCTGCCGAGCTCGACCTGTCCCCGGAGCTGCGCGCGAAGCTCGGCGACGACGCCCACGACATCGGGGCGACGGAGTCCGGTATCTCGATGGTGCGCAGCGGTTCCGGTGTCGAACCGCCGCCCGGTGCGGCCGTCGACCCGAAGCGCTTCACCGTCGAAGTCCACGGTGGACCGGACGGTGTGCGGCTCGGCGACCGCGACCTCGACGCGAAGGAACTCGCCGAGGTCATCAAGGCCGCACCCGGCTACCGCCCCGGCGAACCGGTCCGCCTGATCTCCTGCCGCACCGGCGCCGACACCGGCGACGGCACCCCGAACTTCGCGCAGCAGCTGGCGAAGGAACTGGACGCCGAGGTCGTGGCGCCGTCCACGGACGCCTGGGTCGACAACTTCGGCAACGTCTACGCCAGCAAGGACCGCGCCTCCTTCGAACCCGACGCCTCCGGCGCCCCGCAGCCCCGCTTCGACGAACCCGGCCAGTGGACCGCCTTCCGCCCCGACGGCACCACCGCCGTCCACGACAGCCCCTACCCGCCCGGCCACGAACCTGAATGGGTCCGCAACGGCCGGCTCGCCGACGACGCCGAGCAGCGGGGCCTGCTGCGCAAGCTGGCCGAGTTCTTCGGCTTCCGGCCCCGAGATCCGAGCCCGCCACCCGGGCACCAGCAGATGTGGCCGGACCCCAGGACGCCGTGGCAGCACCAAGGGCACCTGCTGCCGCAGGAACACCCGCAGGGCTACCCGGCGGCCCAGGGGCACCCGCAGCACCCCGGATATCCGCAGCAGCCCGGTCACCCGGAGCAGCCCGGTCACCCGCAGTCGACCGGATACGCGCAGCAGCCCGGGAGCCCGCAAGCACCAGGACCGGCACAGCCGCCGGGACGCGTGCAGCAGGGCCCGCCGCAGTTCCAGCAGCAGCCCGGCGGCCACGACCTCGCCCGCGGACAACAGGCCCAGCCTCCGGCTGCGGGCCCCTACCCGCACCCTGCGGCCCACCCGAACTCGGTGCCCCGCCCGCAGGGCGGTGGGCATCTCCCGCAGGAACGGCAGTCCCACCTGCACCCCGGCGCGCAGCCGGAAGCGCAGCGCCCGAGACCGGTGCAGGCGTCGCCGAGCAACCCGGGGGATCCGCGCGTCGGGTCGCCGCGCAACCCTGCGCCGCAGCAGCCTTTCCAGGGCCGGAGCGGACTCGGCCCGGCTGGACGATCTTCCGAGCAGAACCTCGGCCGCCACGATGCCCCGGGCCAGCAGCCCCCTCAGCAGTCGCAGTCGAACGCGGACCTCGCCGCGCAGCGGCGGTCCTTGGACGGTGCTACCGACCCGGCTCTGCCGCGCATGCGAGCGCGAGACGGACAGGGGGCAGATCCACGGTACCCGCAGCGTGATGCGGGAGGCCTCGGTGAGACGACCGCACGATCGCGGGACTCCGCCCATGCCGATACGACTCGGAGCGGGCCTGGCGGACCACGAAGCACCACCCGAGGGCAGCAGGGCGAGCCGAACCCGCGGACGTGGGAGAGCGATCTCGGCGGACGAGGCGCGCCGCACCTGGCTCAATCGCCTGCGAGGCATGAGCAGGCGAATTCCGCATCCGAGCCGTCGGTTGCGAGAACCGACAGGGCTGATCCGGATTCGCCCGGAGAGGGTGGCGTTCCAGGAACCCCGATTCGAGAGCCTGATTTCAGTGAGCCGCTCGGCCACCTATCTGATGGTGCTGAACTCGACCAGGCTAGCGTTGAGAGGTCCTTGACGCGGCAGTACTCGGGTGAGCGCGACGTTGTGTGGCGCGCCGATCGAGACACGCTCTACCGCCATGATGACCGACCTCCGGAACAGATCTTCGCTGACGGAGGAGGGTTCCGTGCACGGGGGGAGCGCGTTGATCTCTGGCAACACTTGGAAAATTCGAGAGGCGGGTTGGTCGCGACCACGCGTAGCGAGTCCCATGCTTTCGACCGCGCTGTTGGCAGCGGAAAGGGGGGCGTGTCGTACGTGTACGTGATCGAAGCTCCCGGCGGTGTCGACGTCGACGAGATGAATCTCGGGGACTCACGAGAGTCGGAAGTGGCGTTCGTGAAGAACATCGATGTCAGATTCATCCGAAAGTGCATGGAGGTGGACAAGAGGACAGGTGAGGTGATTAACCACCACCACAACCCGCATTTTTGGAAGGAATCAGGTTGATGAGCTCGTCGAACGAGACTCCCGGGACTCCGGTGATCACGGCGTCGATGCGGGAAGCGGCGAGGGCGCGTGCGGGCGGATACCTCTACGTCACGGATCCCGCTTACGACCCCGATGGCGACGTGCCCCCGCACGGGATCAAGGGCGCTTTCGGCGTCGACGAGAACGGGGAGATCGGGGACTTCCACCCCAATCCGAACTATCGACCGTCGCGGGTGGAGGAGGCGGAGCCGCCGGCGGGCTTGGTCGATCACGGCTTGCGCGAGACGCTGGCGGGCCGCTTCGACCAGGAGCAGTTCCTGCGCTACGTGGCCGGCGCGGTGCTGCCGGTCCTCGTGTCGGAGCAGGGGAACCCGCTCCTGCTCGACGCCGACGACGGCGTTTGCCTGATGACGTACAGCACGCCGAAGGCCGTGCCGGAGGACGTGCGGATCGAGCGAATGTACCTCCCCCGGGTCGTGCCGAAGCTGCCGACCGAGGCGTCCGTGGTGTTGACGGGAACTGCCGGAGTGCAGGCGAGGTATCCGGTCCCGGATCTGGTGGCGGCGATGCGCGCGGCGCAGATGCTGTTGGACGATCCCGAGGGCGGTACCTGCGTCGGGCCTCCGATCTGGGCGGAGTACGGCCCGAGGTTGGTCGAAGCGGTGGGCGAGGAGACCTTCGCCGCGGCGGAACGTGCTTTGGCGCGTTGGGGCACGCTCGGAAGCGCGCTCAACCGAGAGGGCGCTCGATCCGCTGTGCTGGGGATCGTCGCGGTCGAGGTGCTGGTGGCCAGTGGTGTCACCGATCCGGACGTGCTCGCGGCGGCAGCGGCGTTCCGCGGTGTGGAACCCCGGTACGCCGGCCTGCGCGAGCGGGTGACCAAGGTCCCGGACGAAGGGCTGCCGGTGGCGATGTTGTTGCGGGCGGCGGTGAGCCCGGAAGTGCCAGGGGATGTGAACCCGGAGCTGGTTTTCCAGGACTACTCGGGCCATCTCAACGAGCTGCCGTGGCAGGTGCGCGCAATCGTGCTCGCCCACCGGGTCGCAGACCTCACCTCCCCGTTCCTGCCGCCTGAACGGCGCGAGGTCTCGCGAGCCGACTTGGCAGGGCCGTTGTTGTCCTGCGCGCAGGATCTGCCCGAAGCGCTGCGGAACCAGGTCGCCGAGCTGGCCGGGGCCGATCCTTCGGATCTGATCTCGTTCCGCGCGGCTCCGCGTCCGGTTCCGGCGGTCGCCTCCGACGACCACGCCATCGAGCGGGTCCGCGCGGCAACGGGGTTGACCGGTCCTGCCGATGTCGCCGATGTCGGCCCGGCCTACGTCGTGCGGGAGTCGGGTGGCTCGGCGCAGCTGCACTTCGTCCACAAGCGCTGGGGAACCGTGACCAGCGTGCTGGACGAAGGCGGAGCGATCAGCGACTACTGCGGCAGGTACGAGCTGTTCTCCTTCGACGCGGCGGTGTTGACCTCGCGAGCCGTCGCGCAGGCTGGGGCGGGTTCCGCACGGACGGCCCCGGAACCGCACGAGCGCTTCACCGGATCTCTGCTCGGCGGCGCTGCCGGTGATGCGCTCGGTTACGCGCTCGAGTTCCACGACGTCGCGGTCATCCGGCAGCAGCACGGTCCGGCCGGCCTCACCGGACCGGTGCTGCACGGCGGTGTCGCGCCGGTCTCCGATGGCACGCAGCTGATGCTGTTCACGGTGGAGGGGCTGATCCGGGCGCACGTGGCACGGCGGGCTCAGCCCGCGGACGACGATCCGATTCCCGAGGTGCAGCACGCTTATCAGCGTTGGCTGCACGCTCAGGGCCGCCCGTGGGCGCAAGCGGGCGGGCCGTACGCGCACCACCTGCAGCGGCCGGACGGATGGTTGATCACGAACCCCGGATTGTTCGCGCAGCGGTCGCCGGGCGGCACCTGCCTGCAGGCGGTGGAGAACTTCGCGCGAACGCACCGCTTCGCGACTCCGCAGCACCGGCTCAACGATTCGAAGGGTTGCGGCGGTGTGGTGCGAGCGGCGCCGGTGGCGGTGTGGTCGCACGATCCCGCCGAGGTGTTCCGCGTCGCAGTGGGCACCGCGGCGCTCACCCACGGCCATCCGAGCGGTTTCCTGTCCGCCGGGGTGTTGGCGGTGGTGGTGCACCAGCTGATCCGGGAGGTGCCGCTGCCGGACGCGGTGCGCACGGCGCGCGAGCTGCTGGTGCGCTGGCCGCTGCACGAGGAGCAGTTGTGGCGCCTGGACGCCGCGGTGCAGCTGGGGGGCAAGGGGCCGGTGAGCCCGGAGGAGATCAACGCGGTCCTCGGCCACGGCGTGCTGGCCGAGGAGGTGTTGGCGATCGGTCTGTACGCGGCGCTGGCGACCGGCGATCTCCGCTCGGCGCTGCTGCTGTCGGTGAACCACTCCGGCGACTCGGCGTCGACCGGGATGGTGTGCGGGAACATCGCGGGCGCGCTGCACGGGGTCGAGGCGCTGCCACCGGAGTGGCTGGGCCCGTTGGAGCTGCGGGACGTCGTGGAGGTCTCGGCACGGGACGCCCAGGCGGAGTTCGGCCCGCACCCCCCCACCGACCCCACCTGGTTCCAGCGCTACCCGGGTTGGTGAGGGGTGGGTCGGTGCGGGGCGGGATGATCGGAGTCGGGTCGGTGACGAGGGGGAGTGCAGGGTGATCGTCGGGACGCCGGTGGCGGGGACCTTGGCCTTGGTGGACGGCCGGTGGCACGGGTGGTCGGAGTCGCGGGACGGGTCCGCGGTGCTGACGGGATTCGAGGCGCCGGTGCCGGTGGAGCGGATCGGGTCCGTCGTCGTGGTGCAGGGCGAGCCGCCCGAGCCGGGGCGGGCGTTCCCGGCTCCGGCCGCGCACGGCGCGCCGACCGAGCCCGCGCTGCGCCCGGACGTGCGCGCGGAGCTGGGTGCGGTGCTGCGGGGCGCGGTGCCCGCGGGGGCGTGGGGCGTCGGCGTCGAGTGCACGGCGCTCGGCACCCGCTTCGAGGTCTCCGGGACCGCCACGACCGACACCGGTGAGCACGCCTGGATCCCGCCGCAGGAGGTGCTGGACGCGCTGCGCCGCGCCCGGGACGTCGAGTACCGCCCGGAGTCCGGGGCGTGGACGACGACCCGCTGCTCGGTGGCGCCGGATGGTGCGCCGGTCGTCGAGTTCGGACAGGACCGGCCCGCCGAGGTGGCTCCGCAGGACGCGTTCGACGAGCTCCGCCTCTTCCCGCGCGCGCAGGCGGCGGAGTGGTTGCTGGGGCCCGCGTGGCACCACTACGAGCAGCACCGCGCGGACGCCGGAGCGGGCCCGGTGCGGATGGCGCGGCTGTTCGACGGCGCGGACGCGGAGGGCCGGCCGTTGGCGTACCGGCCGGTGCTGCCGTGGGTGGAGAAGCGGCTGCTGATCGAGTACCTGTCGGGTGGCGCGGTGGTGCTGGCCGCCCGCAGCACGTCGGCGGACGAGGTCGACCCGGGCCGTCCGCCGGAGGTGCCGAAGCGCTTCCACACCGACGGCACCTGGGTGTGGCCGCTGTCGATGGCCTACTACCTGGACGTGCACGACATCTCCCCGCCGCGCGACTTCCTGGACCACGTCCGGGCGCGGGCGCACCGGCTGCCGGAGGTCGTCGCCGATCACGCGGTGGAGCAGGCCAAGGCGCTGGTGCTGGGGTCCGAACCGGACGCGTTCGACGCGGAGCGGACCGCGGGCGCGATCGATCTGGCGCGCCGCTTCATCGCGGCGCTGGGCGTGAGCCGCCGCTTCTACAGCTTCGCGGAACCGGTCGAGGGCGGCTGGAGCATGCTGCGCGAGGCGGACGGCTGGTGGTCGGTGTTCTGCGTGGACGGTGGCGAGGTGCGCAACAGCTCCCGCTTCCCGGAGGCGCACGCTGCGGCGGCGCACCTGATCGGCGCGGTCGCGCTCACCCGGGACTCGATGCAGCGCGAGCCGGACGAGCCGCTGGCCGAGTACGAGTGCCGGATCGTGCCGCTCGGACCGGACCGGCCGCTGTCCGCCTACGAGGACCGGCGGCACGCGATGCTCCCCGACGGGGCCGAAGTGGACCGCTTCGGCGCGCCCGACGGCAACGCGGTCTTCGTCGCGGGCACGACGCTGCCGCAGCGTTCGCTGCCGCCGGGGCGGGAGCCGGGGGAGTACCGGCGGTACCGGGTGGTGCGGAGCTTCGAGGTGCTCACCGCGGTGGCGAGGCCGGACCACGGGCAGGTCGGCGGCGGCACGGCGCACCTGCTGCCGCAGCCGGTCGGGGAGCTCGTCGCCGGCGGCTGGCTCGCGGAGGTGTGATCGGCACCTCGTGCCTGGTCGGACGCCGGCCCGCCCGAGTCGTGGGACGCCCGCCGCGCCCGCTGGCGGCTCTTGCCAGCGGCGGTAAGGTCGCGGGCAACACCACACCACTAGCTCGGTCCGCGGCGCTTCGGGGAAGATCGAGCAGGTCTTGGGGACCCCGTTTTGACCCCCTCAGAACGGGGCGGGTATCTTTGCTTATCGGACCCGAAAGCTATCGGGTCGGTCCGTATGCCCGTGCGTGAGCAGTGACCACTTCGGTGGTCGTGATCGCGGACATGGGCCGTGCGGAACTCTCCTGACAACCATCGGGTTCGTTCCTGTCGGTGCGCTCCCGCGGGCACCACCAGCGCCGCAAGGCCGGGGAGTGGGCGACACGCCCGACCTCGTGGTGCGGGGGAGTCCCAAGTAAACAGTGCCTGCCAGGTGCTCGGCGCCAGGGCACGTGCCCGGACGCCGACGTGTGCGAGCGCCGCCGGGCGAGAGCAACCACGAAGACGCGAACGCTCAAGAGAAAGCCGGTCCATGCCCACCATCCAGCAGCTGGTCCGTAAGGGCCGCCAGGACAAGGTCGCCAAGACCAAGACCGCGGCGCTCAAGGGGAGCCCGCAGCGGCGTGGCGTGTGCACCCGCGTGTACACCACCACCCCGAAGAAGCCCAACTCGGCACTGCGCAAGGTCGCTCGTGTCAAGCTCACCAGCGGCATCGAGGTCACGGCCTACATCCCGGGTGAGGGGCACAACCTCCAGGAGCACTCGATCGTGCTGGTTCGCGGCGGCCGTGTGAAGGACCTCCCCGGCGTGCGGTACAAGATCATCCGCGGGTCGGCCGACACGCAGGGTGTGAAGAACCGCAAGCAGGCTCGCAGCCGGTACGGCGCGAAGAAGGAGAAGAGCTGATGCCCCGCAAGGGTCCGGCCCCGAAGCGGCCGCTCAACGCCGATCCCGTGTACGCCTCGCCGCTGGTCACCCAGCTGGTGAACAAGGTCCTCGTCGACGGCAAGCGCTCGCTGGCCGAGAAGATCGTGTACGCGGCGCTCGAGGGCGCTCGGGAGAAGAACGGCACCGACCCGGTGGTCACGCTCAAGCGTGCGCTGGACAACGTGAAGCCGACCCTGGAGGTCCGCAGCCGCCGCGTGGGTGGCGCGACCTACCAGGTGCCGATCGAGGTCCGCGCCGGCCGCTCGACCACGCTGGCCCTGCGCTGGCTGGTCACCTACTCGCGGGCGCGCCGCGAGAAGACCATGGTCGAGCGCCTCATGAACGAACTGCTCGACGCCAGCAACGGCCTCGGCGCGAGCGTCAAGAAGCGCGAAGACACGCACAAGATGGCGGAGTCCAACAAGGCCTTCGCGCACTACCGCTGGTGACGTCGGGTCGGCTCCTGCCCGCCTCGGCACACCGATTCGACGGCTTGCATCTGCTGTAGGAACGGGGAAGAAACTCGTGGCACGCGACGTGCTGACGGACCTCACGAAGGTTCGCAACATCGGCATCATGGCCCACATCGACGCGGGCAAGACCACCACGACCGAGCGGATCCTGTACTACACCGGGATCAACCACAAGCTCGGCGAGACGCACGACGGCGCCTCGACGATGGACTGGATGGAAGAGGAGCAGAAGCGGGGTATCACGATCACCTCGGCTGCCACCACGACCTTCTGGGGCGACTACCAGATCAACATCATCGACACCCCCGGGCACGTCGACTTCACGGTCGAGGTGGAGCGCTCGCTGCGCGTCCTGGACGGCGCCGTCGCGGTCTTCGACGGCAAGGAAGGTGTCGAGCCGCAGTCCGAGCAGGTCTGGCGGCAGGCGGACAAGTACGACGTCCCGCGCATCTGCTTCGTCAACAAGATGGACAAGCTGGGCGCGGACTTCTACTTCACCGTGAAGACCATCCGCGAGCGGCTGAACGCCACTCCGCTGGTCATCCAGCTCCCGATCGGCAGCGAGTCCGACTTCGAGGGCATCGTCGACCTGGTCAGCATGAAGGCGCTGACCTGGCGCGGTGACGTCAAGAAGGGCGAGCAGTACGAGGTCGAGGAGATCCCCGCCGACCTGGCCGAGGCCGCCGCTTCCTACCGCGAGCAGCTGATCGAGGCCGTCGCCGAGACCGACGAGGCCCTCATGGAGGCCTACTTCGGCGGCGAGGAGCTGACCACCGACCAGATCAAGGCCGGCATCCGCAAGCTGACCGTCGAGCGCACCGCGTTCCCGGTCCTGTGCGGTACCGCGTTCAAGAACAAGGGCGTGCAGCCCATGCTCGACGCGGTCGTCGACTACCTGCCCGCGCCGCTGGACGTGCCGCCGGTGCAGGGCCTGCTGCTGGACGGCGAGACCGCCGCCGAGCGCAAGCCCAGCACCCAGGAGCCGTTCTCCGCGCTGGTCTCCAAGATCGCGGTGCACCCGTTCTACGGGAAGCTGACCTACATCCGGGTCTACTCCGGCAAGCTCTCCTCCGGTTCGCAGGTCATGAACTCGACCCGCGAGCGCAAGGAGCGCATCGGGAAGCTCTTCCAGATGCACTCCAACAAGGAGAACCCGGTCGACGAGGCCCAGGCCGGTCACATCTACGCGGTCGTCGGGCTCAAGGACACCACCACCGGTGACACCTTGTCCGACCCGCAGAACCCGATCGTCCTGGAGTCGATGACCTTCCCGGAGCCGGTCATCGACGTCGCGGTCGAGCCGAAGACGAAGGCCGACCAGGAGAAGCTGTCCACGGCGATCCAGAAGCTCGCCGAGGAGGACCCGACCTTCCGCGTCCACCACGACGAGGAGACCGGTCAGACGGTCCTGTCCGGCATGGGCGAGCTGCACCTGGAAGTCCTGGTCAACCGGATGAAGTCGGACTTCAAGGTCGAGGCGAACATCGGTAAGCCGCAGGTGGCCTACCGGGAGACGATTCGCAAGCCGGTCGAGAAGTACGAGTACACGCACAAGAAGCAGACCGGTGGCTCCGGGCAGTTCGCCCGCGTCATCATCGGCCTCGAGCCGATCGAGCAGACTGCGGACAGTGCGACGTACGAGTTCCAGAACAAGGTCACCGGTGGTCGCGTCCCGCGCGAGTACATCCCGTCGGTGGACCAGGGCGCGCAGGACGCCATGCAGTACGGCGTGCTGGCCGGCTACCCGCTGGTGGGCGTCAAGGTGATCTTGTTGGACGGCCAGTACCACGAGGTCGACTCCTCGGAGATGGCGTTCAAGGTCGCCGGTTCCATCGCCCTGAAGGAGGCCGCGCAGAAGGCCTCCCCGGCGATCCTCGAACCGGTGATGGCGGTCGAGGTGATCACGCCCGAGGACTACATGGGCGATGTCATCGGCGACCTCAACTCCCGCCGTGGCCAGATCCAGGCCATGGAGGAGCGCAGCGGTGCGCGCGTCGTCAAGGCGCAGGTGCCGCTGTCCGAGATGTTCGGGTATGTCGGCGACCTGCGTTCCAAGACGCAGGGCCGCGCGAACTACTCGATGGTGTTCGACTCCTACGCCGAGGTTCCCGCGAACGTGGCGAAGGAGATCATCGCGAAGGCTACGGGCGAGTAATTCCCTGTAGTTCGGCGGCGGGTGGCTCCGGCCTCCGCGGGAGGACCGGAGCCCTCCGCTGCCAAACCCGACAGGACTCCGCCTGGCACTGAATCTTCGCGCAACGCGGGGACTGGCTAGTCGTACGGCGGAAAGAGAACCAAGTCCAGGAGGACAATCCAGTGGCTAAGGCGAAGTTCGAGAGGGACAAGCCGCACGTCAACATCGGGACCATCGGTCACGTTGACCACGGCAAGACCACGCTCACCGCGGCCATCACCAAGGTGCTGCACGAGAAGTACCCGGAGCTGAACCCCTTCACGCCGTTCGACGAGATCGACAAGGCTCCCGAGGAAAAGCAGCGCGGCATCACGATCCAGATCGCGCACGTCGAGTACCAGACCGAGAAGCGTCACTACGCGCACGTCGACGCCCCCGGTCACGCCGACTACGTGAAGAACATGATCACGGGTGCCGCTCAGATGGACGGGGCGATCCTGGTCGTCGCCGCCACCGACGGTCCGATGCCGCAGACGCGTGAGCACGTGCTGCTGGCTCGCCAGGTCGGCGTGCCCTACATCCTCGTCGCGCTGAACAAGGCCGACATGGTCGACGACGAGGAGATCATGGAGCTCGTGGAGATGGAGGTGCGCGAGCTGCTCTCCGGCGAGGAGTACGACGGCGACGACGCTCCGGTCATCCGCGTCTCCGCGCTGAAGGCGCTCGAGGGCGACCCCGAGTGGTCCAACAAGATCGTCGAGCTGCTCGACGCGGTCGACGAGAACGTTCCGGACCCGGAGCGCGAGACCGACAAGCCCTTCCTGATGCCGGTCGAGGACGTCTTCTCGATCACCGGCCGCGGCACCGTGGTGACCGGTCGCATCGAGCGCGGCATCATCAAGGTCAACGAAGAGGTCGAGCTCGTCGGCATCAAGGACACCGCGCTGAAGACCACGGTCACCGGCGTCGAGATGTTCCGGAAGCTGCTGGACGAGGGCCAGGCCGGTGACAACGTCGGTCTGCTCGTGCGCGGCATCAAGCGCGAGGACGTCGAGCGCGGCATGGTGGTCGTCAAGCCGAAGACCACGACCCCGCACACCGAGTTCGAGTGCCAGGTCTACATCCGGTCGAAGGAGGACGGTGGCCGTCACACCCCGTTCTTCAACAACTACCGGCCGCAGTTCTACTTCCGCACCACCGACGTGACCGGCGTCGTGACCCTCCCCGAGGGCACCGAGATGGTCATGCCGGGTGACAACGTCGAGATGACGGTGCAGCTGATCCAGCCGATCGCGATGGACGACGGCCTCCGCTTCGCGATTCGCGAGGGTGGTCGTACGGTCGGCGCGGGTCGCGTCACCAAGATCATCAAGTGATCCACCGCGAGGGCCTGCTTCCTTCCCAGGGGGCAGGCCCTCGCTGGTTTTCGGGGTCGTGCCGCGGCGCGGACCCGGAAACCACCCCCCGATTCGGGCTGGCATCCGGCGTGTGTCATCCTGTATGGGTTGCTCGTTCGGAGCGGCCGGTTTCCCGGGTGTTCATCACCTGTCAGTGGAAGTCCCGGCCGCTCCGCCACGAGAAGCCCCGCGCCCTGGAGTTTCGGAGCAGGACCGGTTTCGGCCGGGCCTGGGCGCTGCGACGGGAGTCTTCCCGCGTCGCCGTCCGGCAGGGTGCAAAGAACTAGGTGTACGGGTCTTAGAGGGTGTCTTTCGAGAAGCTCTCGGATCCATCCCAACGGCGAAGTTCGGTGGGACCGGTCTGTGCGCAGTGGGCGACACGCCCGACCGCGTGTACCGGGCACCAGCAACCTGAACAGGGGCGGACCGAGGGCTGGGCCCTCCGTGCGGGAGTCATCCCGCCGGGAGCTCACCGGCCCAGGCCGCGACGGGCACCCGAAGCCCATGGGCGCAGGCGCCGTCGTCAGCATCGAGCTGAGGACCGCCACAGCGCCGACCACTGGCGGCACGAGACTAGAGGAACGGCAAGCCACTATGGCGGGACAGAAGATCCGCATCCGGCTCAAGGCCTACGACCACGAGGCGATCGACGCGTCCGCGCGCAAGATCGTCGAGACCGTGACGCGCACCGGCGCTCGGGTCGTCGGGCCGGTGCCGCTGCCGACGGAGAAGAACGTCTACTGCGTCATCCGCTCTCCGCACAAGTACAAGGACTCGCGGGAGCACTTCGAGATGCGGACGCACAAGCGGCTCATCGACATCCTCGAACCGACGCCGAAGACGGTGGACGCGTTGATGCGCATCGACCTGCCGGCCAGCGTCGACGTGAACATCCAGTAAGGGTCGGCCCATCTTGAGACGGCTCGTCCGCGGGCCGGCCGTAGTGCGGAGAGAACAAGACTGATGTCTGACAGGCAGATCAAGGGGATTCTGGGCACCAAGCTCGGCATGACCCAGGTCTTCGACGAGAACAACCGGGTCGTCCCGGTGACCGTCGTGCAGGCCGGGCCGAACGTGGTCACCCAGATCCGTACCCCCGACAAGGACGGCTATTCGGCCGTGCAGCTGGCGTTCGGCGCCATCGACCCCCGCAAGGTGAACAAGCCGCGCACCGGCCACTTCACCAAGGCCGGGGTCACGCCGCGCCGCCACCTCGTGGAGCTGCGCACGAACGACGCCGGTGAGTACGAAGTCGGCCAGGAGATCACCGCTGAGGTGTTCGAGTCCGGTGCGGTCGTCGACGTCGTCGGCACCAGCAAGGGCAAGGGCTTCGCCGGCACGATCAAGCGGCACGGCTTCCACCGCCAGCCGATGAGCCACGGTGCGCAGGCCGTGCACCGCAAGCCCGGCTCGATCGGTGGCTGCGCCACCCCGGGTCGTGTCTTCAAGGGCATGCGGATGGCGGGCCGGATGGGCTCCAACCGCGTGACCACCCAGAACCTCAAGGTTCACCGGGTGGAAGGCGAGTCCGGCCTGTTGCTGATCAAGGGTGCCGTTCCCGGCCCCAAGGGCGGCCTGGTTCTGGTCAAGAGCCCCGCGAAGGGTGGTGCGTGATGAGCGCGACGCTGGACGTCCGTACCCCGGACGGCGCGACCGACGGCAGCGTGACGCTGCCCGCCGAGATCTTCGACGTGCAGGCCAACGTGGCCCTGATGCACCAGGTGGTGACGGCCCAGCTGGCCGCCGCTCGCCAGGGCACGCACGCCACGAAGACTCGCGGCCAGGTCTCCGGTGGCGGCAAGAAGCCGTACCGGCAGAAGGGCACCGGTAACGCCCGCCAGGGCTCGATCCGGGCTCCCCAGTTCACCGGTGGTGGCACGGTGCACGGCCCGCAGCCGCGGGACTACACCCAGCGCACCCCCAAGAAGATGAAGGCCGCCGCGCTGCGCGGTGCGCTGTCCGACCGCGTTCGCGCCGGCCAGCTGCACGTCGTGACGCACGTGGTCGGTGGCGAGACGCCGTCGACCAAGGCCGCCAAGGCCGCGGTCCGCACCTGGACCCAGGCGAAGCGCGTGCTGGTCGTGCTGAACAACGCGGAGGAGGCCAATTCCTGGCTGAGCCTGCGGAACCTGACGAACGTGCACCTGATCACGCCGGGTCAGCTCAACACCTACGACGTGCTGGTCAACGACGACGTGGTGTTCACCAAGGCCGCGTTCGAGCGGTTCGTCGCCGGGCCTGCGCAGGTCGCCACGGCCGCGAGCGCTGAGGAGGCACAGCAGTGATCCCCGACCCGCGAGACATCATCCTGGCGCCGGTCGTCTCCGAGAAGAGCTACGGGCTCTTGGAGGAGGGCCAGTACACCTTCCTGGTTCGCCCCGGCTCGAACAAGACCGAGATCAAGATCGCCGTTGAGAAGATCTTCGATGTCAAGGTCACCAACGTGAACACGATCAACCGCAACGGCAAGCGCAAGCGCACCCGCACCGGGTACGGCAAGCGCAAGGACACGAAGCGGGCGATCGTGACGCTGTCCCCGGAGAGCAAGCCGATCGAGATCTTCGGCGGACCGGCCGCCTGACCGGCGCTGATTAGGACGAGGTTTCTACAGAGATGGGCATTCGCAAGCACAAGCCGACGACGCCGGGCCGTCGCGGCTCCAGCGTGTCCGACTTCGCCGAGATCACCCGGTCGGAGCCGGAGAAGTCGCTGGTGCGTCCGCTGCACGGTCGCGGCGGCCGCAACGCGCACGGCAAGATCACCACGCGGCACCAGGGCGGGGGCCACAAGCGGGCCTACCGCATCATCGACTTCCGCCGCAACGACAAGGACGGTGTGCCGGCCAAGGTCGCGCACATCGAGTACGACCCGAACCGCAGCGCACGCATCGCGCTGCTGCACTACCTGGATGGCGAGAAGCGCTACATCATCGCGCCGAACGGCATCGGGCAGGGCGACCGGGTCGAGAGCGGGCCGCGGGCTGACATCAAGCCCGGGAACAACCTCCCGCTGCGCAACATCCCGACCGGTACCGTGATCCACGCGATCGAGCTCCGCCCCGGTGGCGGCGCCAAGATCGCGCGTTCCGCCGGTGCCCGGGTCCAGCTGGTGGCCAAGGACGGCCCGTACGCCCAGCTGCGGATGCCTTCGGGCGAGATCCGCAACGTGGACGCGCGCTGCCGGGCCACCGTCGGCGAGGTCGGCAACTCCGAGCACTCGAACATCAACTGGGGCAAGGCAGGCCGCATGCGGTGGAAGGGCAAGCGCCCGACCGTCCGCGGTGTCGTCATGAACCCGGTCGACCACCCGCACGGTGGTGGTGAGGGCAAGACCTCCGGTGGTCGCCACCCGGTCAACCCCAAGGGCCGCCCCGAGGGTCGCACCCGCCGCAACAAGCCCAGTGACAAGCTCATCGTCCGGCGCCGTCGCACCGGCAAGAAGCGCTGAGCAGGGAGGTAGAAGCACATGCCACGCAGCCTCAAGAAGGGCCCGTTCGTGGACGACCACCTGCTCAAGAAGGTGGACGCGCTGAACGAGTCGGGCAAGAAGACCGTGATCAAGACCTGGTCCCGCCGGTCCACGATCATCCCGGACATGCTCGGCCACACCTTCGCGGTGCACGACGGTCGCAAGCACATCCCGGTGTTCATCACCGAGTCGATGGTCGGACACAAGCTGGGCGAGTTCGCGCCGACGAGGACCTTCAAGGGCCACGTCAAGGATGACCGGAAGTCGCGCCGCCGCTGAGCGGGGGCGAACCAAGAGCAAGGGGTAGCAGGATGACAGCCCGTTCCGACGACACCGCTGCGGCTGACACCCGCGCGGTGGCGCGGGCCCGCTTCGTCCGCGTGACGCCGATGAAGGCCCGTCGCGTGGTCGAGCTCATCAAGGGCCGTAGCGCCAGCGAAGCCCTGGCAGTGCTCCAGTTCGCGCCGCAGGCCGCCAGCGGTCCGGTGTCGAAGGTGCTCGCCAGTGCCGTCGCCAACGCGGAGAACAACCAGTCGCTCGACCCCGACACCCTGTGGGTGCACCGGGCGTACGTGGACGAGGGACCGACGCTGAAGCGGTTCCAGCCCCGTGCCCAGGGCCGTGCGTACCGGATTCGCAAGCGGACCGCGCACATCACCATCGAGGTGGAGTCGCGGCCGAAGGCGGCCGGTAAGACGAAGAGCCAGAAGGGGAGTGCCCGGTAGTGGGTCAGAAGATCAACCCGCACGGCTTCCGACTCGGCATCACCACGGACTGGAAGTCCCGGTGGTACGCCGACAAGCAGTACGCGGAATACGTTGCGGAGGACGTCAAGATCCGCCGTCGGCTCTCTCGCGGTATGGAGCGCGCAGGGATCTCCAAGGTGGAGATCGAGCGCACCCGCGAGCGGGTCCGGGTGGACATTCACACCGCCCGGCCGGGCATCGTCATCGGCCGTCGCGGTGCCGAGGCGGACCGCATCCGCGGTTCGCTGGAGAAGCTGACCGGCAAGCAGGTCCAGCTCAACATCCTCGAGGTCAAGAACTCCGAGGCCGACGCGCAGCTCGTCGCGCAGGGCGTGGCCGAGCAGCTGTCCAACCGCGTGTCCTTCCGGCGCGCGATGCGCAAGGCCATCCAGTCGGCCATGCGCTCGCCGCAGGTCAAGGGCATCCGGGTGCAGTGCGGTGGCCGGCTGGGCGGGGCCGAGATGTCCCGTTCCGAGTTCTACCGCGAGGGTCGCGTCCCGCTGCACACGCTGCGCGCGGACATCGACTACGGCTTCTTCGAGGCCCGCACCACGTTCGGTCGCATCGGCGTCAAGGTGTGGATCTACAAGGGCGAGCTGGTCGGCGGCCTGAAGCAGAAGCAGGAGCAGTCCGAGGTGCGCGCGCCTCGCGGCGAGGGTGGCGGCCGCGGTGAGCGCGGCGGCCGTTCCGAGCGCGGTGGCCGCCGTCGCTCCGGCGCTTCCGGCACCACCGGTGCCGGCGGCACCGAGGCCGGCCGCGCCGCAGCCAAGGGCGGTACGGCGGAGAGCCCGGAGCAGGCGCAGACCGCGGGCGACGCGGCGACCGCCAACGCCCCGGCCGTGGCCGAGCCGCAGGCCGATCAGAAGACGGAGGGCTGAGCAGTGCTGGTCCCACGCAGGGTGAAGTGGCGCAAGAGCCACGCACCGAAGCGCAAGGGCTTCGCCAAGGGCGGCACCCGCATCAACTTCGGCGAATACGGCATCCAGGCGATCGAGCACGGCTACGTGACCAACCGGCAGATCGAGTCGGCTCGTATCGCCATCACCCGGCACGTCAAGCGTGGCGGCAAGGTCTGGATCAACATCTTCCCGGACCGCCCGCTGACGAAGAAGCCGGCCGAGACCCGGCAGGGTTCCGGTAAGGGTTCGCCCGAGTCCTGGGTCGCGAACGTCAAGCCCGGCCGCGTCATGTTCGAGCTGAACTTCCCGAACAAGAAGACGGCTGTGGAGGCGCTGACCCGTGCGGCGCACAAGCTGCCGATGAAGTGCAAGATCGTGTCCCGCGAGGGTGGTGACTTCTGATGGCGGCTGGTGTCACCGCTGGTGAGCTCCGGGAGCTGGGCGACGAGGAATTGCTGGCCCGCGTCCGGGAGTCGAAGGAAGAGCTGTTCAACCTTCGGTTCCAGATGGCGACCGGGCAGTTGGAGAACAACCGCCGGTTGCGCGTGGTCCGCAGGGACATCGCCCGGATCTACACCATCATGCGCGAGCGCGAGCTCGGCCTGACGGTGTCCCCTGACGCGACCGAGGAGGGCGCGGCATGAGCAGCCAGGCAGAAGGACAGAGCGTGGCGCGGAACTACCGCAAAACCCGCGAGGGCTACGTCGTCTCGGACAAGATGGACAAGACGATCGTGGTCTCCCTCGAGGACCGCAAGAAGCACGCTCTCTACGGCAAGGTCATGCGCCAGACCACCAAGGTCAAGGCGCACGACGAGGCCAACACGGCCGGGATCGGCGACCGCGTTCTCCTGATGGAGACCCGGCCGCTGTCCGCGACGAAGCGCTGGCGCCTCGTCGAGGTCGTGGAACGGGCCAAGTAAGGACATCGGAAGCGGGCCGGTCGCCGGTATGTCGGCGCCCGGCCCGCTTCGGGTGATGACCGCGCGCGTCAGGTCGGAAATTTGGCGCGCCAGAGTGTGTCCGCGCGCAGGGTGCGGGCACTTAGGGTCAGGAGTCAGACGTGATCCAGCAGGAGTCGCGACTTCGCGTCGCTGACAACACTGGGGCCAAGGAGATCCTCACGATCCGCGTCCTCGGTGGTTCCGGCCGGCGCTACGCGGGTATCGGTGACGTCATCGTCGCCACCGTGAAGGAAGCCATCCCGGGTGCCGGTGTGAAGAAGGGCGATGTGGTCAAGGCCGTCATCGTCCGCCAGAAGAAGGAGAAGCGCCGCGCGGATGGCTCGTACATCCGGTTCGACGAGAACGCCGCGGTGCTGATCAAGCCGGACGGTGGTCCGCGCGGGACCCGCATCTTCGGCCCCGTCGGCCGCGAGCTGCGCGACAAGAAGTACATGAAGATCATTTCGCTCGCGCCGGAGGTGCTGTGATGAAGATCAAGAAGGGCGACACGGTCGTCGTGATCTCCGGCAAGGACAAGGGTGCCCGGGGCAAGGTCATCGCGGCCTACCCGCAGCGCGAGCGCGTCCTCGTCGAGGGCGTCAACCGGATCAAGAAGCACACCAAGGTCTCCCGGACCGAACGCGGTGCGCAGTCCGGCGGCATCGTCACCCAGGAAGCGGCCATCCACGTGAGCAACGTGATGGTGGTCGACTCCGACGGCAACCCCACTCGCGTGGGCTACCGGATCGGCGAGGACGGCAAGAAGGTCCGCGTCTCTCGCCGCAACGGGAAGGACATCTGATCATGACTACCGCAGAGAAGATCGTCCCCCGGCTCAAGACCCGGTACCGCGACGAGATCCGCCCGGCCCTGCAGCAGGAGTTCGAGTACGCGAACCCCATGCTGGTGCCCGGCGTCGTCAAGGTCGTCGTCAACATGGGTGTCGGCGACGCCGCCCGGGACAGCAAGCTCATCGAAGGCGCGGTCCGCGACCTGACCATCATCACCGGTCAGCGCCCCGAGATCCGCCGGGCCCGCAAGTCCATCGCTCAGTTCAAGCTGCGCGAAGGCATGCCGATCGGCGCGCGCGTCACGCTGCGCGGCGACCGCATGTGGGAGTTCGTCGACCGCCTGGTCACCATCGCGCTGCCGCGCATCCGTGACTTCCGCGGCCTGTCGCCGAAGCAGTTCGACGGCAACGGCAACTACACCTTCGGGCTCAACGAGCAGTCGATGTTCCACGAGATCGACCCCGACTCGATCGACCGTCCTCGCGGTATGGACATCACCGTGGTGACCACGGCCACCACCAATGAGGAAGGCCGGCGGCTGCTGCGCCACCTGGGCTTCCCGTTCAAGGAGCAGTGATGTCGGGTATCGCTGGGCGTCGAAACAAGGAGAACTGAGCCGATGGCCAAGAAGGCGCTGATCAACAAGGCCGCCCGCAAGCCCAAGTTCAAGGTGCGCGGCTACACCCGCTGCCAGCGTTGCGGGCGTCCGCGGTCGGTCTTCCGCAAGTTCGGCCTGTGCCGCGTGTGCTTCCGCGAGATGGCGCACGCCGGCGAGCTGCCGGGCGTGAGCAAGTCTTCCTGGTGAGTGCCCGCCCGCTGAGCGCCACCCGGTGACGGGTACGCTCGGCGGGCACCACCAGGTCTTTTGCCCGCTTCGGCGGGCTGGCGCGCGTGCGCGCCGCTGACATGAGCCTGCCGATCGAGCAGGCGTGATCCGACTTCGCCTAGGCCAGGATCCAGACCTCCCGCAGCGCGGGGCGCGTCCGGGTCCGTCGGAACCGGGTGAGAAAGGTGGACCAGGTCACCATGACGATGACCGATCCCATCGCAGACATGCTGACGCGTCTGCGGAATGGAAGCTCGGCTTATCACGACGAGGTCGTGATGCCGCATTCGAAGCTCAAGGCGAACATCGCCGAGATCCTCAAGCGCGAGGGTTACGTGACGGGTTCCCGTGCCGAGCAGGGCGAGAAGGGCCAGAACCTGGTCGTCGAGCTCAAGTACGGCCCGAACCGGGAGCGCAGCATCGCCGGCCTGCGACGGGTCTCGAAGCCCGGCCTGCGGGTCTACGCGAAGTCCACCAACCTGCCGAAGGTTCTCGGCGGACTGGGCATCGCGATCATTTCCACGTCGGGTGGTCTGGTGACCGACCGGCAGGCCATCAAGCAAGGCGTGGGCGGGGAAGTCCTCGCCTACGTTTGGTAAGGGAGGAGGAGCATGTCGCGCATCGGGAAGCTTCCGATCACCGTGCCCTCCGGCGTCGAGGTCACCATCGACGGGCAGGCGGTGACGGTCAAGGGGCCGAAGGGCACCCTGGAACAGAACATCGCCGAGCCCATCATCGTCGAGAAGGATGACGACGGGTCGGTCCTGGTCAAGCGGCCGGACGATGAGCGGGAGAGCCGCTCGCTGCACGGTCTTTCGCGCAGCCTGGTCAACAACATGGTGCTCGGCGTCAGCCAGGGCTACCAGAAGAACCTCGAGATCCACGGCGTGGGTTACCGCGTGCTGCTCAAGGGATCGAACCTCGAGTTCTCCCTGGGCTACAGCCACCCCATCGTGATCGAGCCGCCGCAGGGCATCGAGTTCGCGGTCGACGGCGCGACCAAGCTGTCGGTCAAGGGCATCGACAAGCAGCTGGTCGGCGAGGTCGCAGCCAGGATCCGCAAGCTGCGCCGCCCCGACCCGTACAAGGGCAAGGGCGTCCGGTACGCCGGCGAGACCATCCGCCGCAAGGTCGGAAAGACGGGTAAGTGACCATGAGCGAGACAACCACTGCTACGAAGCGCAAGCCCGTGGGCAAGGACATCTCGACCGTGCGTCGGATCGCCCGCGCCAACCGCCACTTCCGGCTCCGCAAGAAGATCAGCGGCACGCCTGCGCGTCCGCGCCTGGTCGTGACCCGGTCCACGCGGCACATCGTCGCGCAGGTCATCGACGACGTCGCGGGTCACACGCTGGCGTCGGCCTCCAGCATGGAAGCCGACCTGCGCACCCTCGAGGGCGACAAGAAGGCCAAGGCGACCAAGGTCGGCGAGCTGGTTGCGGCTCGCGCCAAGGACGCCGGGGTCGAGAAGGTCGTGTTCGACCGGGGCGGCAACGCCTACCACGGCCGCGTCGCGGCGCTGGCCGATGCCGCTCGCGAGGGCGGCCTGGAGTTCTGACATGCGTACGACTGAGATGACAACGATCGAGAGGGACGCCTGATGCCTGGACGCACTCGGCGTGACGGCGGTTCGGAGTCCGGCGGCAAAGACCGCCGGGACCGCCGCGACGGTGGCCGTGGCGGGGCGGCCCAAGAGAAGAGCATGCAGTTCGAGCGCGTCGTGACGATCAACCGCGTCGCGAAGGTCGTCAAGGGCGGCCGGCGGTTCAGCTTCACCGCGCTCGTGGTCGTCGGTGACACCGACGGCATGGTCGGTGTCGGCTACGGCAAGGCCAAGGAAGTGCCCGCGGCGATCGCCAAGGGCGTGGAGGAGGCGAAGAAGAACTTCTTCCGCGTCCCCCGCCTCGGCGGCACGATCACGCACCCGGTGCAGGGTGAGGACGCCGCAGGCGTCGTCATGCTGCGCCCGGCCAGCGCCGGTACCGGTGTCATCGCCGGTGGCCCGGTGCGCGCGGTGCTGGAAGGCGCCGGCGTGCACGACGTGCTGAGCAAGTCGCTGGGCAGCGACAACCCGATCAACATCGTGCACGCCACCGTGGCGGCGCTGAAGAGCCTGCAGCGTCCGGAGGAGGTCGCGGCCCGCCGCGGTCTGCCGCTGGAGGACGTGGCTCCCGCGTTCATGCTGCGCGCCCGTGCCGGTCAGGGGGCGTGACGTGGCACAGCTGAAGATCACTCAGACGCGTGGTCTGGTGGGCACCAAGAGCAACCAGCGGGACAGCATGCGCACCCTCGGGCTGCGCAAGATCCGCCAGTCGGTTGTTCGCCCGGACGACGCGAACACGCGTGGCCTGATCAAGGCCGTGCACCACCTGGTGACGGTTGAGGAGGTCGACTGATCATGGTCATCAAGATCCATGACCTGCGGCCCGCGCCGGGTTCGAACCGGGACAAGATCCGGGTCGGCCGTGGTGAGGGTTCCAAGGGCAAGACCGCGGGCCGCGGTACCAAGGGCACCAAGGCTCGCAAGACCGTCTCCCCGCGCTTCGAGGGCGGGCAGATGCCGATCCACATGCGGCTGCCGAAGCTTCGCGGCTTCAAGAACCGCAACCGCGTGGAGTACCAGGGCGTGAACCTCGGCCGCCTGGCCGTTGCGTTCCCGAACGGCGGCACCGTCGGTCTCGACGAGCTGATTTCGGCCGGTCTCGCCAACAAGGGCGAACTGGTGAAGATCCTCGGTGGCGGCGAGCTGGAGGGCGTCAAGCTGGACGTCACCGCGCACGCCTTCACCGGCAGCGCGCAGGAGAAGATCACTGCCGCGGGCGGTTCGGCGACCAAGCTGGACAGCTGAACGACGCGGTGATCCGGTCGTGGGGGGGGGGGGGGGGGGGGGGGGGGGGGGGGGGGGGGGCCGGGGGGGGGGGGGGGGGGGGGGGGGGGGGGGGGGGGGGGGGGGGGGGGGGGGGGCGCGCGCGGGGAACCCGGCTGTGGCGCCCGCCCGGGGGGAGCTAAAGTGGCCCCGCGGCGGCGCCCAAAAAAAGACCCACAACCCGGGGGTTTGGGGGGGGGGGGGGGGGGGGCCCGGGTGGGGGGGGGCGGCCCCTCACGCATGTGCGGGGCCGGAACGCCGGATTCTGGTGATTTCCTGGTTCTTCGCCGTTCCACCTCGCGGGCGCGAGGTGCTGACCTGCGATTCCGGTTCGTCAGCCGGGTGCGGGGCGCGCTGCGCCGCGGTTTCCGCGCCGCCGTGGTGAACGGATCGTGCCGCCGCGGTGAACGGCGGTGGTGCGCGGCCGGTCCGCTCCGCGTTCCCGACCGGGTGCGGCCGATGTCGGCGCCGAGCGGATGAGGGCCTTGCTGCGCTGGGGTTTCGTCGTTCGGCGCTCGTGGTTCCGGTCGCCGCGCGGGGCTCTCGGAGCAGTGGTGCTGCGCCGAACGGCCGCCGCGAAAAGTGTGAGCGCCCGCCGCCGTTCCGCCGAATGCAGCCCTCCCATTTGCTGGTGCAGACCAATCTCGGGCCGCTCTACCTTGATCGGGCAAGTGCCCCGAAGCACACCTCCGATCGACGAAGACCTGAGGAGCGGACATGCGGCTTCGAACGTTGCGCGCAGGACTCCCGCTGGTGGCGATGTCGCTGCTGACGGCCGCCATTCCCGGAGTCGCCACCGCGGCCGGGACCACGGACGCCGCCCCCGCGCGGCACTGCGCCTTCCACGCCGACACCGGGCAGCAGCACTGCTTCGACACCCTCGCCGAAGCCACCGGCAGCGCCGGCGCCGCCGCCGCGGACACCCGGGACGGCGAGGTCGTCCAGGGCACGCTGTTCGACGAGGAGAACTACGGCGGCGACAGCTTCACCATCTACGGCTCCGGGTTGTGCGAGAAGGACGGTTGGGTCGACTACCAGATCGACCTGCCGGACGACTGGAAGGACCGGGTCACCTCGGTGCAGCCGTGGGGCGACTGCTGGATCTGGCTGTACCCCGAGCCGGGCCTCGGCGGCGACCGCGACGGGCCGTTCAAGGAGAACACCGCCTACGTCGGTGACCTGATGAACGACCGCACCCAGTCGGTCGGGCTGAGCTGAGCGATCGGGCGGCCGGGTCTCCCCGCGGCGCGATCCGCCCCCCCCGCACCGAGTTCCGCCGCGGGCCCCGCTCTCAACGAGGAGAAGCCATGTCCCCACGCCGGACCAGCGCGGTGCTCGTCTCCGCGTTCTCGCTGGCCTCGCTGGCCTTCGCCCCCGCGGCCTCGGCCGCCGACGAACCGACCACCCGCGAGCTGATGGAGAAGTGCGACAACGGCACCGACAGCTGCGTGTTCCACCCGGAAGGGCAACCCGAGTACTACGTGGAGGACCGGCACACCGTCGGCGACCCGGTCTACAACTGCACCGACGGCCTGCAGCGGTTCTCGGTGGAGTGGTCGGACACCACCTCGCAGAGCAACAGCGTCGGCCTGTCCATGACCACGGAAGCCGGGTTCGGCAAGGTCTTCGCCGTCGCCTACGAGCAGAGCTACGAGCACACCTGGGAGGAATCGCACACCGAATCCCAGACGACCCACGTGGACACCGAACCGAACCAGGTGGGTTCGGTGGAGCGCGCCGCGCAGATGCAGAAGGTGAAGGGCACCTACGAGCTGCACTTCGAGGACAAGTTCCACGACCACTACATCTGGTACGTGCCGATGGAGATCACCGGGCCGGCCCCGGACCCGACGAGCGCGGTCAGCCAGCACGTGCGGGACATGACGGAGGAGGAGATCTCCCAATGCCCGTGACGGGAACGGCGGGCCCGCCGCCCGGCCCCCCCCCCCCCGCCCCCCGGCCCCCGCCCCCCGCCCATCGAGAAGAGGTCTCCCGATGATCCGACGCATCGCCACCGCCGCGGCCGCGACCGCCGCCGCGGGACTGCTGATCGCCCCGCCCGCCTCCGCCGCGGAGGAACCGACCGCTCGCGAACTCCTGGAGAAGTGCGACAACGGCACCGACAGCTGCGTGTTCCACCCGGAGGGCGAGCCCGAGTACTTCCAGAACACCTCGGAGCAGGTGGGCAGCCCGACGTTCAACTGCACCGAGCTGCCGCAGCGGATGGGCGTCAGCTGGTCCGACACCACCTCGGAGAGCAACAGCCTCGGGCTGTCCATGTCGACCTCGTTCGGCGAGGTGTTCAAGGTGACCTTCAAGGCCAGCTACGGCCACGAGTGGAAGGAATCCCACACCGAGAGCCAGACGACGAACATCGACGTGCAGCCGGGCGACGCCGGGCGGGTCTACTACGGACCGAAGATGCAGAAGGTGACGGGCACCTACGAGCTGCACTTCGAGGACAAGTTCTACGACCACTACATCTGGTACGTGCCGATGGAGGTCACCGGCCCGGCCGAGGACCAGCAGAGCACGGTCGTCCAGGACACCAGCCCGATGACGGAGGAGGAGCACGCCGCGAACTGCGGCTGATCTGCTCCGCTCGTCTTGCTCCGGGGGTGGGGTGGCGGAACCTCAGCGTCCTCCTCGCTGCGGGATCGTTCTCACCGGTGGCTCCGCCACCGGAGGAAACGCTGTCCTCGCGAGGAGAACGCTGAGAACCCGCGGGTGGTCCTCTTGCTCGGGTGGTCTCCGCTCATCGGCTTCGCCGCTGACATGGCGGACCGCGCGACTCTTCGTGTGGTTTCGAATTCGGGCGGTGTGGGGGTTTTCCCCGTCGCGCGGAGCGGGGTGCTCGGCCTCGGCGGTGGCGGTCACCGTGCGTCGCTCGGGTCGTTCCCAGTCGTGTTCGTCGAACGGGAACGATCCGAGGTGCGGCGGATCACCGCCGACCGGCGGGACGCGTTAGGCGACCTGCTAGAGTCGCCCAGGCAGCACCGTGCCGAGCACGGTGCTGTGGATTTTCCAGCCGTGCCGGCCCCGTGTACGAGGAATTGGGAAGCCGGCCATCGTTCGGCCGGTACTCCCGGCTTGCGCACCAGGAGGTTCGCGTGCTCGGCGCCTTCCGCTCGGCTCTGGCGACGCCGGACCTGCGCCGCAAGATCCTGTTCACTCTGGGCATGGTCGTGCTGTACCGGCTCGGCGCCACGATTCCCTCCCCGGGGGTCTCGTACCCGAACGTCCAGCAGTGCTACCAGGAGTTGCAGGGCAGTCAGAGCGTCTTCTCGCTGTTGAACCTGTTCAGCGGTGGCGCGTTGTTGCAGTTGTCGGTGTTGTCGCTGGGCATCATGCCCTACATCACCGCGAGCATCATCGTGCAGCTGCTCCAGGTGGTCATTCCACGCTTCGAGCAGCTGAAGAAGGAAGGCCAGTCCGGCCAGGCGAAGCTGACGCAGTACACCCGGTACCTGGCGATCGCGCTGGCGGTGCTGCAGGCGACCGGCATCGTCGCGCTCGCCGAGCGCGGCCAGCTCTTCCCGAACTGCACCGCGGACGTCATCCCGGACAGCTCGGTGCTGAACCTCATCACGATCGTGGTCGTGATGACGGCGGGCGCCGCACTGCTGATGTGGATGGGCGAGCTGATCACCGAGCGCGGTATCGGCAACGGCATGTCGCTGCTCATCTTCACCTCGATCGCGGCGCGGATCCCCGCCGAGGGCGGCCAGATCCTGCAGACGCACGGCGGCCTGGTGTTCGCGGTGATCCTGGTGTTCGCGGTGGCCATCATCGCGACGGTGGTCTTCATCGAGCAGGCGCAGCGCCGCATCCCGGTGCAGTACGCGAAGCGGATGATCGGGCGCCGGATGTACGGCGGCACCTCGACCTACCTGCCGTTGAAGGTGAACCAGGCCGGTGTCATCCCGGTGATCTTCGGTTCCTCGCTGCTGTACCTGCCGCAGCTGCTCGGGCAGCTCGCGGGCAACCAGGACTCCTGGTGGGCGCGGTTCATCCAGACCTACATCGTCGACCCGTCCAGCTGGGTGCACATCCTGCTGTACATGGCGATGATCATCTTCTTCGCCTACTTCTACGTCTCGATCACGTTCAACCCGGAAGAGCGGGCGGACGAGATGAAGAAGTTCGGCGGGTTCATCCCCGGCATCCGGCCCGGCAGGCCGACCGCGGAGTACCTGAGCTTCGTGCTCTCCCGGATCACGCTGCCCGGTTCGCTGTACCTGGGCATCATCGCGATCCTGCCGAACTTCTTCCTGGGCCTGACCGGCCAGGGCGGGAACCAGAACTTCCCGTTCGGCGGCACCGCTGTGTTGATCATGGTCAACGTCGGCTTGGACACGGTGAAGCAGATCGAGAGCCAACTCACGCAGCGGAACTACGAGGGTTTCCTCCGGTAAACTCGTCGGACAACGGATACCGGACACGGCGTTTCGCATCGCGGAAGCTCACTCACGGGCGTTCCGCGCAGCGCTTGCACTAGGGTGTCCGTCCGCGGCGACGTCTGACGCGGTGCCTGCCTGGGCTGAGATCCCAGGCGCACCGCACGGTCGCCGGAGCGCCGGGCAACGCGCGCGGTGACCAGCATCCGCACTCCACGGGGTGAGTGCGGAGCGCTCGACGAAGGTGGCGGCAGACCACCGGAATGATTCGGAGGCAGACCCTTGGTGCGATTGGTTCTCGTCGGCCCGCCGGGTGCGGGCAAGGGCACCCAAGCGGCCGTGCTGGGCGAACGGCTCGCCGTTCCGCACATCTCCACCGGCGACCTGTTCCGGGCGAACATCGGCAATTCCACGCCGCTCGGGCAGCAGGCCAAGTCCTACATCGACGCCGGTGAACTGGTGCCCGACGAGGTCACCAACGAGATGGTGCGGGAGCGCCTCGCGGAGCCGGACGCGCAGAAGGGGTTCCTGCTCGACGGGTTCCCGCGCACCACGCCGCAGGCCGACGTGCTCGGCGAGATCCTGGCCGAGAACGGCATGGAGCTCTCCGCGGTCCTCCAGTTCGACGTGCCGGAGGAGGAGCTGGTGAGCCGCATGCTGGCCCGCGGCCGCTCCGACGACACCGAGGACGTGATCCGGCGCAGGCTCGCGGTCTACCACTCGGAGACCGAGCCGCTGCTGGACTACTACCGCCCCAAGGTGGTCAAGATCAACGCGCTCGGTTCGGTCGAGGAGATCACCGACCGCGCGCTGGACGCGCTGGGCCAGAAGGCCTGACGAGCGGCACCGAGGAACGGACGGGAGCACGGGTGTTTCGGCGAGGCAAGGGCATCGAGCTCAAATCGACCGGCGAGATCGAGGCCATGCGGGCCGCTGGGCTGGTCGTCGCCGACGCGCTCGCCGCGGTGACCGCGAAAGCGGAGCCGGGCGTGAGCACCGGTGAGCTCGACGAGCTCGCCGAGCAGGTGATCCGGGACGCGGGCGCGGTCCCGTCGTTCCAGGGCTACCACGGTTTCCCGGCGTCGATCTGCGCGTCGCTGAACGAGAAGGTCGTGCACGGCATCCCCTCGAAGTCCGAGGTGCTCGCCGACGGCGACCTGCTCTCGGTGGACTGCGGGGCGATCCTGGACGGCTGGCACGGGGACTCCGCGGTCACGCTGTCCGTCGGCACCGTCAGCGCCCGCGACCAGGCGCTGTCCGACGCGACCCGCAAGGCCATGTGGGCCGGTCTGCAGCGCGCCCAGGCCGGTGCGCACCTCACCGACATCTCGCACGCGGTGCAGAGCGCCGCCCAGGCCGCGGCCAAGGCCGACGGCAACCAGTACGGGATCATCGCCGAGTACGGCGGGCACGGCATCGGCACCGAGATGCACATGGAGCCCTTCCTGCCGAACCTCGGCAAGCCGGGCCGCGGCCCGAAGCTGCGGGTCGGCATGGCGCTGGCGGTGGAGCCGATGCTGACGCTGGGTTCCGCGGAGACCGAGGAGCTCGACGACGAGTGGACCGTGGTCACCGTCGACGGCTCCCGCGCGGCCCACTGGGAGCACACCGTCGCGATCACCGAGAACGGCCCCTGGGTGCTGACCGCCCCGGAGAGCTGACCGGACCCGAACGCGCAGGACGCCCCGCTCGCCGATCCGGCGGGTGGGGCGTTCCGCTGTTCGGGGCCACCGGCCCGCCCGCGAGCACGCGTTCGCGGCAGGGCTGCGGCGGCAGGGGTCAGCGGGGGCGGCGGCAGACGTAGACGCGGGCCGGCGGGACGTTGCGCCACACGGTGCTGCGCGGCAGGACCTCCTCGAAGGTCTCCCGCAGCAGTTCGGTGAAGGCGATCGTGTTCCGCCGCCACAGCGTCGTCACGTAGGTGACGGTGGTGAACACGCCGCCGGGGGTCAGCGCCTTCGCGACCTCCGCGAGCAGTTCGCGCTGCTTGTCCGCCGGCAGCAGGGTCCACGGGATGCTGCTGATCACCGCGTCGACCTGGTTGCGGTTCGCGGTGCGCAGCAGGTCGCCGAGGTGCCCGGCGTCGCCCTCGATGACCTCCAGCCACGGCTTGGTCGCGGCGAGGTAGCGCACCATCTCCGAGTCGATCTCCACCGCGAAGTGGTCGGCACCCGCGGGCAGCCGTTCGTGCAGCGCGCCGCTCAGCGCCCCCGTGCCGGGGCCCAGTTCGAGGACCGTCGGCGTCCCGTGCGCGGGTACGACCTCGGCGACCGCGCGGGCCACGTGCTCGGAGGTGGGCAGCACCGCACCTACGGTTCCGGGCTGCCGCACGGCTCGCGTGACGAAGGTGCGGTACTCGTGCAGCTTGGCTCGCTTGCTCACTCGGCGCTCCTGGATCGGTCGGGCGGTCCGTGCGGCACGGTAGCGACTCGGGCGCCGCGCGCGGGCGATGACGCTGCCGTGCGGGGGAATTGCGTGCGCTGGGCGGTCCGTCCGATCAGAGCAGCGGTCGGCGGCAGATGTAGTGCAGGATCGGCGGGAGGTTGCGCCACGTGGTGTGCGTGATGACCTCGTCGAAGGTGGCGGCGAGCCGTTGCCGGAAGCGCCGCCCGCCGGTGTTGTGCTCGGCGGGCAGGTAGGTCAGCGCGGTGAACGCGCCGTGCGGGGCGAGCACCTTGGTGACCTCGCCGAGGATCCGGTCCTGGTCGGCTTCGCCCAGCAGCGACCAGGGCAGGCTGCTGATCACGGCGTCCACCTGGTCGACGCCCCGTTCGGCCAGCAGCGGGACCAGGTCGCCTGCGTCGCCGTGGACCAGCTCCATCCACGGGGCGTGCACCTGCAGGTGGCGCACCATCTCGTCGACGAGCTCGATGCCGACGTGCCGGGCCCCGGCGGGCAGCCGATCCCGGATGCCGCCGCTGAGCGAACCGGTGCCGGGGCCGAGCTCCAGCACCACGGGCTGGCCGGTGGTGGGCACCACCTGGGCGACGACCCCGGCGACCGCCGCCGAGGTGGGGGTGGCCGCGCCGACCTTCTGCGGGTTGCGCACGGCTCCGGCGAGGAAGGCGCGGTACTCGCCGAGCTTGCCGGGCAGGCCGGACGGGCGAGTGCTGGCGGGACGGTCCTGTTGGGCGGTCACTGCTCTCCTCGAAGCGCGGTTCGGTGGTCGGAACGGGATCGCTGGGGTGGCCGATGCCCTGGGCGGGCGGCCTCGCGGCTTCCCGTGGCCGGGGTGCGCGGCGGAGGCACCGGTGACCGGAGTGCCCGCGGCTCCGGGCGACGTCGTCGTCGCGCCGCCGGGTGAGATCGAACGTAGACAGCCCGCGAGCGGCCCCGCAACCGCCCGAGTGGGCGGTCCCGTCCCACCGCCGCGCCGGGACGGACCCGGCCCGCGGGCGTCCGCCGAACCGGCCGAGCCCGCCGACCTGGGGTGTTGCCCGGCCCCGGGTGAAGGCGCGATCCGCGTGCGCGTACAGTGGAGCAACGGCGCACTCATCGCGCCGGTTCGTCGTGCGTCCTGCTCGCAGGGGGCGCGTGCAGGGGGTCGGTTCCGGCTCGCTGGCCAAGTCGCCCCACGGGTGTCCAGCGGTTCACGCCGCAGGGCTCAGGGCGTCCGGACCGGCCGCAGTGCGCCTGCCACCAGTCCTGGGGGAAGTCTCCTGGTCAGGTGGCCGAAGGCGCAAGCCTTACCAACCGTCACCGTCACGAAACGCGGAGGACATGGGCAAAAAAGACGGGGCCATTGAGGTCGAGGGTCGCGTGATCGAGCCGCTCCCCAACGCGATGTTCCGCGTCGAGTTGGAGAACGGGCACAAGGTCCTCGCGCACATCAGTGGCAAGATGCGTCAGCACTACATCCGCATCCTGCCCGAGGACCGGGTCGTCGTGGAGCTCTCGCCCTACGACCTTTCCCGTGGGCGCATCGTCTACCGCTACAAGTGACCTCCACGGTGTCCGGGAGACCGGGCACGCGTCCGAGCAGGAGAGCACAGGCCGTGAAGGTCCAACCGAGTGTGAAGAAGATCTGCGACAAGTGCCAGATCATCCGCCGTCACGGGCGGGTCCTGGTCATCTGCGACAACCAGCGCCACAAGCAGCGCCAGGGCTGATCGCGTCCGTCGCAGACGGGTAGCTACAGACAATCCAAGGGAACTCCCCTGACCTGCCGGCTCGCGAGGTGAGCCGGTCGACCCCCGGTTCCAGGCCGGGGCTTCGCGCCGTCCGCGGCGCGGAGGTGGCTGGGGTTGCAGACCTGGAACGACACGAAGGAGACCTGCCGCAATGGCACGGATCACCGGTGTCGACCTCCCGCGCGACAAGCGCATGGAGGTCGCGCTGACCTACATCTTCGGGATCGGCCGCAGCCGTTCCCAGGAGATCCTGAAGGCGACGGACATCTCGTTCGACGCCCGCGCGAAGGATCTCGACGACGAGCAGCTCGCGAAGCTCCGCGACTACATCGAGAACAATTTTCGGGTCGAGGGTGACCTGCGCCGCGAGGTCGCGGCCGACATCCGCCGGAAGATCGAGATCGGTTGCTACGAGGGGACGCGGCACCGCCGCCACCTCCCGTTGAACGGGCAGCGGACGAAGACCAACGCCCGTACCCGCAAGGGGCCGAAGAAGACGGTCGCCGGCAAGAAGAAGGCCGGGAAGAAGTAAGCGTCGCTAGGAGACCACGACAGCTATGCCACCCAAGTCTCGCACCGGCGCCGTCAAGAAGGTGCGGCGCAAGGAAAAGAAGAATGTCGCGCACGGACAGGCGCACATCAAGAGCACCTTCAACAACACCATCGTGTCCATCACGGACCCGACCGGTGCTGTGATCAGCTGGGCCTCCGCGGGCCACGTCGGGTTCAAGGGCTCCCGCAAGTCCACCCCGTACGCCGCGCAGATGGCCGCTGAGAACGCTGCCCGCAAGGCCGCCGAGCACGGCATGAAGAAGGTCGACGTCTTCGTGAAGGGCCCGGGCTCGGGCCGCGAGACGGCGATCCGCTCGCTGCAGGCCGCCGGCCTCGAGGTCGGCACGATCCAGGACGTGACCCCGCAGCCGCACAACGGTTGCCGGCCGCCCAAGCGGCGCCGGGTCTGATCGCGGGAGAGGAGTAGAAGAAGATGGCACGTTACACCGGTCCCGCGACCCGCAAGTCCCGCCGTCTGAAGGTTGACCTCATCGGTGGGGACCAGGCGTTCGAGCGTCGTCCGTACCCGCCGGGTCAGCACGGGCGCGCGCGCATCAAGGAAACCGAGTACCTGCTGCAGCTCCAGGAGAAGCAGAAGGCTCGTTTCACCTACGGCATCCTCGAGCGCCAGTTCCGCTCGTACTACGAGGAAGCCAACCGCCGCACCGGCCGTACCGGCGAGAACCTCCTGCAGCTGCTGGAGTCCCGCCTGGACAACGTGATCTACCGGTCGGGCCTGGCCCGCACCCGGCGGATGGCGCGGCAGCTGGTCAGCCACGGCCACTTCGTGGTCAACGGCACCAAGGTGAACGTTCCGAGCTTCCAGGTCTCGAAGTTCGACATCATCGACGTGAAGCCGAAGTCGATCAACACCACGCCGTTCATCATCGCCAAGGAGACCTTGGGCGAGCGGCCGGTGCCGGCGTGGCTGCAGGTCGTCCCGTCGAACCTCCGCGTCCTGGTGCACCAGCTCCCGGAGCGCGCGCAGATCGACACCCCGGTCACCGAGCAGCTCATCGTCGAGTACTACTCGAAGTGATGCTTCCCGCCGGCGGCCCCACCAGGTCGCCGGCGGTGGCCGTCCGGGCGGCGGAGCCGGATTCCGCCGTCCGCCCGCGGTTCGCCGCGGGCAGCCATTCCACCGACGTCAAATAGCGGGCGTCGTAGGCAAAGGAAACTCACATGCTCATCTCCCAGCGACCCTCACTGGCCGAAGAGGCCGTGACCGAGACCCGCTCCCGGTTCGTCATCGAGCCGCTGGAGCCCGGCTTCGGCTACACCCTCGGCAACTCGCTGCGCCGCACCCTGCTGTCCTCGATCCCCGGTGCGGCCGTCACCAGCCTGCGGATCGACGGTGTGCTGCACGAGTTCACCACCATCCCGGGCGTGAAGGAGGACGTCACCGACGTCATCCTGAACCTCAAGGAGCTCGTCACGAGCTCCGAGGAGGACGAGCCGGTCACGATGTACCTGCGCAAGCAGGGCCCCGGTGAGGTCACCGCGGCCGACATCGTGCCGCCGGCCGGGGTCACCGTGCACAACCCGGATCTGCACATCGCCACGCTCAACGGCAAGGGCAAGCTGGAGATCGAGCTCGTCGTCGAGCGCGGTCGCGGCTACGTCCCGGCGGTGCAGAACAAGCAGACCGGTGCCGAGATCGGCCGCATCCCGGTCGACTCGATCTACTCGCCGGTGCTGAAGGTGACGTACAAGGTCGAGGCGACCCGCGTCGAGCAGCGCACCGACTTCGACAAGCTGATCCTGGACGTCGAGACCAAGCCGTCGATCACGCCGCGCGACGCGGTCGCGTCGGCCGGTCGGACCCTGGTCGAGCTGTTCGGGTTGGCGCGCGAGCTCAACGTGGATGCCGAGGGCATCGAGATCGGGCCGTCGCCCGCGGAGGCCGACACCATCGCGGCCTACGCGATGCCGATCGAGGACCTGGACCTGACGGTGCGTTCCTACAACTGCCTCAAGCGGGAGGGGATCCACACCGTCGGTGAGCTGGTGTCGCGCAGCGAGGCCGACCTGCTGGACATTCGCAACTTCGGTGCGAAGTCCATCGACGAGGTCAAGCTGAAGCTGGTGGGTCTGGGCCTGTCCCTCAAGGACAGCCCGCCCGGGTTCGACCCGTCGGCCGCCGCTGCCGAGTACGCCTCGGAGGGCTGGTCGGCGGACGACGACACCCCGCTGGGCTCCTTGTCGGTGGCCGAGGACAACGGCTACGACGACGGTCAGGACTACGCGGAGACAGAGCAGCTGTAGCTGTGTTGCGCGGGAGGGCCACCCGATCCGCGCCTTGAGAGGAGCAAGCGATGCCCACCCCCACCAAGGGAGCGCGTCTCGGCGGGTCGCCGGCGCACGAGCGGCTGATGCTGGCCAACCTGGCCACGTCGCTGTTCGAGCACGGCAAGATCACGACTACCGAGGCGAAGGCGAAGCGGCTGCGTCCGCTCGCCGAGCGCCTGATCACCAAAGCCAAGAAGGGCGACCTGCACAACCGTCGCGAGGTCATGAAGACCATCCGCGACAAGGACGTCGTGCACAAGCTCTTCGCCGAGATCGGTCCGCACTTCGCGGAGCGGCCGGGCGGCTACACCCGGATCGTCAAGGCGATGCCGCGTCGCGGTGACAGCGCCAAGATGGCCGTGATCGCCCTGGTGACGGAGAAGACCGTCACCGCCGAGGCGGAAGCCGCTCGCGGCACCAAGTTCGCCAAGGACGCCGAGGCCACCCCGGCTGCGGAGGAGACTCCCGCGGTCGAGGAGACCACGGCCGACGAGGCCGTCGAGGCCAAGGCCGACGACGCCGCTGAGGCAGGGGTCGAGGAGACCGCGAAGAAGGACGAGTCCTGATTCGGGTCGACGACGCCGCGGACGAGCCCGCCGCTCCCCACGGGGACGGCGGGCTCGTTCGTCTCCGCCTGGACGTGTCCTACGAGGGCACCGACTTCTCCGGCTGGGCGAAGCAGCCCGGCAGGCGCACCGTGCAGGGGCTGCTGGAGGACGCGCTGGCCAAGCAGCCCCCGGGCCGCGACGTCCCGCGCTCGGTGGTGGTGGCCGGACGCACCGACGCCGGGGTGCACGCCACCGGTCAGGTGGTGCACGTGGACGTGGTGCCGTTCGAGCCCGGCTCGACCGTGCGGATCCCCGTGGACGAGCGCGGGATCCCGGACCTGGAGCGGATGCGGCACCGCTGGAACCGGATCCTGCCGGGCGACGTGCGGGTGCTGGACGCGCGGGTGGCTCCCGCGGGGTTCGACGCCCGGTTCTCGGCGCTGCGGCGGCACTACCGCTACCAGGTCTCGGACGCGTCGTGGGGAGTCGATCCGCTGCGGCGGCGGGACACCTTGGCGTGGAACCGCCCGGTGGACGTGGCGGCGCTGAACGCGGCCTCGCTGGACCTGCTGGGGTTGCGGGACTTCGCGGCGTTCTGCAAGCCGCGGGAGGGCGCGACGACGGTGCGGGAGCTGCAGCGCTTCGAATGGGAGCGGGTGGCGGAGCACCTGATCGTGGCGCGGGTGAGCGCGGACGCGTTCTGCCACTCGATGGTGCGGAGCCTGGTGGGGGCGCTGCTGCTCGTCGGGGACGGGCGGCGCGGCGGTGGTTGGCCCGCGGAGCTCGCCGGAGCCGGGGAGCGCACCAGCGCGGTGGCGCCCGCGCACGGGCTCACCCTGCTCGGCGTGGACTACCCGGACGAGGCCGAGCTGGCGGTGCGGGCCGAACAGACGCGCGGCCTCCGCTCGCTCGGGTGAGGCTGCGCCGTCCCCCTGCTGCTCGGGTGGTGGGGCGGCGGAACCTCAGCGGCCCCCTCGCTGCGGGATCGTTTTCGCAGGTGGCTCCGCCACATGCGAAAAAGCTGTCCTCGCGAGGGAACCGCTGAGAACCCGCGGGTGGTCCCGTTGCGTGCTGGGTCTCCGCTCAGCGGCTTCGCCGCTGACAAGACACGGCCAAGACCTGCCGGGCAGCGGGAGGGTCGGGCCTGCCGGTCAGGTGCGGCGCAGGGCTTCGGTGAGCTTGACCCGGGCTCCGGTGCGCAGCACCGCGTTCGCGTAGATCCGCCCACCGAGCCGCAGCAGCACCAGCAGCGCGGCGACGCCGAGCAGCACCGACACCACGCACTCCCACGGTTCGGCGACGCCCAGCGCGGTCCGCATCGGCATCAGCACCGGTGAGAAGCCGGGCACCAGGGACAGCGCCGCGCCCAGCCGGCTCTCCGGGTCCTGCGCCAGCACGGTGACCCCCACCAGGAACGGCACCACCAGCACCATGATCACCGGGCTGACGACGCTCTGCAGGTCCTCCTGCCGGGAGACCAGCGAGGCCGCCGCCGCGAGGACCGTCGCGTACAGGTAGAAGCCGAGCAGGAACCACACCAGCGTCCACACCAAGGTCCCGGCCAGCGCGGTCGACGGCAGCGCGAGCACACCGGACCCCATGGCGGCGGCCAGCCCGATGCCGCCGATCAGCACGAACTGCGCGAGCCCGGCCAGGCCGATGCCCAGCACCTTCCCGGCGAGCAGCTGGGCGGGGCGGATGGTGGACAGCAGGATCTCCACGACCCGGCTGGTCTTCTCCTCCACGACGCCCTGCGCCACGGCCTGCCCGAACATGATCAGGAAGAAGTACAGCAGCATCCCGGCGCCCACGGCCACGCCGAGCCGTTGGTCGCGCTGGGGGTCCGCGGGTTCCAGGGTGCGCACGTCCACGTGCGCTCCGGCCAGCACCTGGTGCACGTCGGCGGGTTCCAACCCGGCCATCGCGAGCTGGGCGTCGAGGGCCTGCTGGCGCACCACCTCGTCGAGCGCGGTGCGCACCGCCGAGTCCGGTTCGCCGCGCACCACCAGGTGCAGCGCGTCCGGGGCTCCGGTGACCAGCCCGTCCAGCTCGCCGTCGGCGACGAGCCGTTCCCCGGTGGCCCGGTCCGGGATCCGGCTGCTCTCGACGGTGGTGCCGAGCCGGGCCGCGGTGCTCCGCAGCGGGGTGGCGACGGCGGTGGCCTGGCCGGTGAACCCGATCTTCGTGCTGCCGCTCTGCTGCCCGATGAAGAACATCAGCCCCGCGTAGCCGATCAGGATCACCAGGATCGCTGCCGTGCTGAGCAGGAACGATCGGGTGCGGATGCGGGTGTTGACCTCGCGGCGGGCGACGAGCCACACGGTGCGGGCGGGGCTCATGCGGCGTGCTCCTCGGTGACGACGGTGCGGAACAGGTCGGTGAGGTCGGGGCGGTCCCGGCGGAACTCGTGCACCGGCCCGGTGGCGAGCGCGGCGCGCAGCACCACCTGGTCGTCGGTGCCGTCGGCGAGTTCGAGGGTGCTGCGGCCGTGCTGCTGGCCGAGGACGCGGACGCCGGCGAGCCCGTCGGTCCAGCCGGGCGCGGCCTGCGGCGCGTGCACCACGAGCCGGGCGGGCCCCCGCTCGCGCAGCTCGTCCACCCCGCCGCAAGCGATCATGCTGCCGCCGCGGACGATGCCGACCCGGTCGCAGAGCCGCTGCACCAGGTCGAGCTGGTGGCTGGAGAACAGCACGGGGACGCCGCGGTCGCGGGTTTCGCGCAGCACCTCGCCCATCACTTCGACGGCGACCGGGTCGAGGCCGGAGAACGGTTCGTCGAGCACCAGCACGTCGGGGTCGTGCACGAGGGCCGCCGCCAGCTGGACGCGCTGCTGGTTGCCGAGGCTGAGCCGCTGCACCTGGTCGTCGCGCCGTTCCCGGAGGCCGAGCCGGTCGGTCCAGCGCTCGGCGGCGGCGCGGGCGTCGGCACGGCTCATGCCGTGCAGTTCGCCGAGGTGGGCGAGCTGCTCGGCGACCTTCATCTTGGGGTAGAGCCCGCGTTCCTCCGGCATGTAGCCGAAGCGCCTGCGCACGTCGAGGTCGAGCGGCCGGCCGCGGAAGCGGACCTCGCCGGAGTCGGCGGCGAGTACGCCGAGCGCGATGCGCATGGTGGTCGTCTTGCCCGCGCCGTTGCTGCCGACGAAGCCGAACAGCTCCCCGGGTCCCACGGTGAACACCATGTCGCGCAGGGCGGCGATCTCGCCGTAGCGCTTGGAGATGTGGTCGATCTCCAGACCGCCGTCCACCACGTGCAACGCCTCCTCCGGTCGGCTGCCGACTCGGATCATCGTCCCCGATGGCAGCGCCGGAGTGGGCGCCGGGGGAATTCCCCGCGGGTCAGCCGAGCAGACCGTGCAGGGCCTTGTCGACCAGTGCGGTCACCGCGGGCGCGGCCCGCGCTCGCAGCTCGGGGTGCATGCCGAGGCGGCTGCGGCGGTCGAGCACGTCGTCGGCGTCGAGCGCGCCTTCGTGCCGCACCGCCCACAGCACTTCGGCGGCGGTGAGCTCGGTGCCGAGTGCGACGGGGTCGGCGAGGTCCGGGTCGAGTTCGGCGAGCGCGGCGACCCGGGCGGCTTCGGTGCCGTGCCGGGCGACGAGCCGCTGCGGACCGTCGATCTCGTGCAGCCGAGCCCGTTCGGCGGCTCCGACCAGCGGGACCGCGGTGGTGCGGGACGGGCCGGCGGGCAGTCCGGCGGCGCGGACCGCGGTGTCGACGGCGTCGGCGGCCAGCCTGCGGTAGCCGGTGGTCCCCCCCCCCACGACGGTGACCACGCCGTCCGGCGAGGTGCGGATCGCGTGCTTGCGGAACAGGTCGGGGGAGTCCTTGCGGTTGCCCGCGGAGTCGTCGTACCGCGGGCGCAGCGCGGCGAACGAGCCGAGCACGTGCTCCCGGCGCAGCGGCACGTCCAGCGCTTCGCGCACCGCGGCGAGCAGCGAGTCCACATCGGAGTCGGGTGCCTCGGCGGGGACGGGGCCGGTGGCCGGTTCGGCGGCGAGCCCGAGCAACGCGGTGCCGTCGGCCTGCGGCAGCAGCGCGGTCCACCGCCCGGATTCGGCGGGCAGCACCAGCCCGGTGGCGGTGATGCCTGCCGCTTCGGCGTCCACGACCAGGTGCGCGGCGCGGACGGTGCGCAGCCGCACCTCGGGGTCGAGCTCGGCGGCCCGCGCCCCGGTCGCGTTCACCACGGCCCGCGCGGAGAGCCGCAGCCGCCGGCCGGTGCGCTCGTCGACGGCGTCCGCGCCGTTCCGGTCCAGCGCGGTGGCGCGCACCCGGGTGAGCACGCGGGCGCCGAACCCGGCGGCGGTGCGGGCCAGGGCGACGACGAGCCGGGCGTCGTCGAGGAGCTGCCCGTCGTAGCCGAGCAGCCCGCCGCGCAGCCTTCCGGCGCGCAGTCCGGGGACCAGCGCCCCCGCTTCGGCGGCCGGCACTCGGCGCGGCGCGGGCAGCAGCGCGGACGGGGTGCGGGCGGTGCGCCGCAGCGCGTCGGCCGCGTGCAGCCCGGCGGTCAGCAGTGCTTCGGTCCGGCGGGGCGTGCCCTCGTGCAGCGGGATGAGCTGCGGCAGCGTGCGCACCAGGTGCGGCGCGGTCCGCGTCATGAGCACGTCGCGTTCCACGGCGTTCTCCCTGGCCAGCGCGAGGTCGCCCGGAACGAGCCCGTGCGGCCCGGCGTGCGCGGCCTCGCCGCACCAGCGCGCGGCGCCCCGGGCCAGGTCCTCGGCTTCGACCAGCGCGACCCGCAGCCCGCGGGAGGCGGCGTCCAGGGCGATGCCGCTGCCGGTGACGCCACCGCCGACCACCAGCAGGTCCAGCGCGTCCTCGGCGGCCGCGGTGAGCTCGGTGGCGCGCCGTGCCGCGTTCAGCGAGGTGGCGCGCAGCGAACCCGCGGGCAGCGGCGTGGTGCTCATGGGGCCTCCGGGACGGTCGGTCGGGGTGCGGGGCGCAGTGCCGCGTCGAGCAGTTCGCCCAGTTCGCGGTGCAGCGCGTCGGGGTCGGTGCCGGTGGTGCCCGGCCGGGCGGAGATCACGAAGGACTGCAAGAGCAGCAGCAGCGCCCGGGCCTGCACGGCGGGATCGGAGCTCCGCACCGAGCCGTCGGCGCGGCCGTCGGCGAGGTAGTCGAGCAGGAATGCCTCCGCGGCGAGCTGGGTGCTGCCGAGGTGGTCGACGAGGTACGGCAGCAGCAGCTCGGCGTCGGTGTCGATGATCCGGCGCAGCAGCGCGGAGCGCTGGAGCTGTGCGACGACGTCGAGGAGAGCGGTGACGAGCCGCTCGCGCGCGGTCCCGCCGCTCTCCCGTTCCCGGGCGCTGCGCAGGATGCCGGAGAACTCGCAGCCCACCAGGGTTCCGACCAGCGCGGTGGCGTCGGGGAACCGCCGGTACAGCGTCATCCGGCTGATGCGGGCGCGGCGGGCGACGTCGGTGAGGGTGGTGCGCCGCACCCCGTGCGCGAGGACGCTGTCCCGCGCGGCGCGCAGGATCGCGGTGTCCTCGACGCGGTTCGCCGCGGTCCGGGTGGGAAGTCCCGGCCAGCCCGCGGCGCTGTGACGTTGCGGCGCCATGTGTAACACTGTACTGGTGAGCGAGTTGATCGACCACACCCTGCGCGGTGGCTGGACGCCCTCCGGGGCCGGTGCCGCACCGCTGCCCACCCACGCGCTGCGCTGGTTGTCCGGGCGCCTCGGCCTGGACGGTGCCAGCACGCCCGCCGCGCCGGCGTCGCTGCTGGAGGTGCCGGACGGCGCACTGCCCGTGGAGGCGCGCGAGGAGCTCGTGGAGCTCCTCGGCGAGCATCAGGTGCAGACCGGCGCCACCGCCCGGTTGGGGCGAACGGGCGGCCTGTCCTACAGCGACCTGCTGCGCCGCCGCGACGGCGTGGGCCTGGCGGTGCCGGACGCGGTGCTGCTGCCCGCGGATCCGGAGCAGGTGCAGCGGGTGCTGGAGGTGTGCGTGCGCCACGACGTGGCGGTGGTGCCCTTCGGCGGCGGGACCTCGGTGGTCGGCGGGGTGACCGCGCTGCGCGGCGCGAAGCGCGCCGTGGTGGCGCTGGACCTGGCTCGGCTGGACCGGTTGGTGTCGGTGGACCCGGTGTCGCGGGTCGCCGTGCTGCAGGCGGGGGTGCGGGCGCCGGAGGCGGAGTCGCTGCTGGCCGCGCACGGGTTCACCTTGGGCCACTTCCCGCAGTCCTTCGAACGCGCCACCATCGGCGGGTTCGCGGCGACGCGCTCCGCCGGTCAGGCCTCCGCCGGGTACGGGCGGTTCGCGGACATGGTGGAGGGCGTGCGGGTGGCGACGCCGGTGGGGGAGTGGCGGCTCGGTGCCGCGCCCGCCTCGGCCGCGGGTCCGGACCTGCGGCAGCTCGCGATCGGCGGGGAGGGCGCGCTGGGCGTGATCACCGAGGTGGCGGTGCGGGTGCGGCCGAAGCCCACCGAGATGCGCTACGAGGCGCTGGTGCTGGACGGTTGGCAGGCGGCGGCGGACGCGGTGCGCGCGCTGGCGCAGCAGCGGGTCCTCGCCGACGTCACCCGGCTGTCCGATGTGGACGAGACGGCGGTGCAGCTGGAGCTCTCCGGCGGCGTGAAGTCACGGGCGCTGCGCACCTTGCTGCTGGGCAGCCGGATCGACGAACCGTGCCTGCTGGTGCTGGGCTGGGAGGCGGCCTCCGCGGCGGAGCTCAAGCAGCGCCGCGCGGCGACGATGCGGGCGCTGCACGGGTTCCGCTCGCTGCGGCTCGGGCCGCGCGGCGGGGAGGCCTGGCACGCGGCCCGGTTCGCGGGCCCGCGGCAGCGGGACGCGCTGCTCGACGTGGGCGTGTGCGTGGAGACGCTGGAGACGGCGACCTGCTGGTCGAGGCTCAGCGAGCTGCGCTCGGCGGTGCGGGCGGCGCTGGTGCGCGAGCTGGACCGGGACGGGCAGCCGCCGATCGTGATGTGCCACCTCTCGCACGCGTACGAGACGGGTGCCTCGCTGTACTTCACGGTGCTGGCGGCGCGCGGCGCGGACCCGGTCGACCAGTGGCGGCGGGCGAAGGAGGCCGCCACCGGCGCCATCACCGAGCGGGTGCCGGGCCACGAGCTGGGGCGCGGCACGCTCACCCACCACCACGCGGTGGGCACCGACCACCTGCCGTGGCTCGAAGCGGAGATCGGCGGCATCGGCACCTCGGTCCTCGCCGCGGTCAAGCAGGCCGTGGACCCGACCGGAATCCTGAACCCCGGCAAGCTCGTCGGTCCGTGACCGCCCGCCGCCGGGTCGCGGACGCGGGTGCGCCCGCCGAAGACCGCGGCGGTCCCCGGGCGTTGGCGGGCGTCGGCGCGGAGGAACCGCCCGTCGAGGTCCGCCGCACGGCTCACCGGCCTGCGCGAGGTCTTCCCGCCGATGGCCGGCCACCCGGGCGCTCGCGGGTTCTCGACGGCCCCTCCGGCGTCCCGTGCAGGTGGCTGAGCCACCCGCGAGGACGCGGCGAGGGGCCGCCGAGGTCCCGCCGACCGAGCCGCTCGCGGCAGGAGCGGGGACGGCCGATCAGATGGTGACGAGCATCTTCCCGGTGTTCTCGCCGCGCAGCTGTCCGATGAGCGCGTCGGGCGCGTTGCGCAGCCCCTCCAGCACCGTCTCGGTGTAGTGGATCTTCCCGTCGCGGACCAGCGGCGCCACGTCGGCCTGGAACCGCTCCCGCAGGTCCTCGTGGTCGATGACGATGAACCCGCGGATGCTCAGCCGCTTCTTCACGATCTTGAACAGGTTCCGCGGGCCGGGTGCGGGCTCGGTGTCGTTGTAGACCGAGATGGCGCCGCAGGCGGCGACCCGGCCGAAGTCGTTGAGCTGGTCGATCGCGGCTTCCAGGTGGTCGCCGCCGACGTTGTCGAAGTACACGTCGATGCCGTCCGGTGCGGCTTCGGCCAGCTGCTCGCGGATCGAGCCGTCCTTGTAGTTGAACGCCGCGTCGAAGCCGAGGTCCTCGGTGATGTGCCGGACCTTCTCGGCGGAACCGGCGCTGCCGATGACCTTCGCCGCGCCGTTGAGCTTCGCGAGCTGCCCGGCCAGCGAGCCGACCGCGCCGGCCGCGCCGGAGACGAACACGGTGTCGCCTTCCTCGAACTTCGCGATCTCGAACAGCCCCGTGTAGGCGGTCCAGCCGGGCATGCCGAGCACGCCCAGGTAGGCGTTCAGCGGCGCGGCGTCCGGGTCGACCGGGACGGCGCGCTCGGCCTGCACCGACGCGTACTCGCGCCAGCCGCCGTAGTGCAGCACGTGCTGGCCGACCTGGAACAGCGGCGACGCGGAGGCGATGACCTCGCCGACCGCGCCGCCTTCGAGGGCCTTGCCGAGCTGGAACGGAGGCACGTAGGACTTGGTGTCGTTCATCCGGCCGCGCATCGACGGGTCGACGCTCATCACGACGTTGCGGACCAGGATCCGGCCTTCTCCGGGCGCGGTGACCGGGGCTTCGACGGTCTCGAAGTTCTCGTGGGTGGGGAAGCCCTGCGGACGGCTCGCGAGCCGGATCTCGACGCCGGTGTCCGGAAGTTCCTGGTTCGTCACGCTGGCCTCCATATATACGAAACTGGTTCGTGTCGGAAATAGTGCGCACTGAGGGTGCACTCATGGTGGGACGACGGCGCCGCGCGTGCGCGCCGACGGCGCCCCACCGGGAAACCCCACTCCGAGGTGGACCTATTCCTGTCGCGGCAGTGGCATCGCTAACGAAATCGAACCAGGTTCGAGTAGCCTTGGCAACATCACTCCGGCGGCTTCCCGCGGCGCCGCGACGGCGACCAGCGGGACTTCTCCAACGAGCGGCGCAGCACCAGGTACGCCGACTGCACCGACGCGATCAGGTCCGCCGCGCGGCCCGGCGCCACCCGGCGATCCGGGTGCGGCATCGGCGTCACCCGCATCCAGCGCTCGTCCCACAGCGCCTCCATCGCGTGCTTCCAGCGCAGCTCCACGCCCGCCACGACCTCGTCGCGAGCCTCCGCCGCCGCCGCGATCCGCTGCTCGGCGACCGCCACCTCCTGCGCCAGCCGGGCCGACTTCTCCCGCTCGTGCTCGCGCATCCGCTCCGCCGCGCCGGTCGCCGTCGCGATGATCTCCTTGTAGCGGGCCGAAGCCGGGGCCTCGCTCATTCCGCGTCCTCCTCCGGGATGTCCGCGGCCAGCGCGCCCGCCAGGTCGAACGGCAGCACCACCTCGGGCTGGGAGTGCACCGAGCGGTCGAAGAACAAGCCGCGCCGCGCCCGCGGCGACCAGTGCACCAGCTGCCCGGCGGCGAAGCTCGACAGCTCCTGGCCGTGCACGTCGAACGCCACCCAGGCGCCGATCTCGTCCACCGGGCCCATCAGCGTCGTCTTCACCCGCTGCGCGCTGCGCCACCAGCCGAGCACGTGCACCCGCTGCTCCGGGCCCTGCTTGAGCAGTTTGCGCAGGTGGTCGAGGCCGCTGGTGAAGTCGGGGCCCTTCTTCTCCATCGCGGAGTGCGCGGCGTCGACGCCGTAGAAGAGGACGTACTCCGAGGTCTCGGTGTTCCCCACCGACCCGGATCGATCATCGATCTTGCGGGCGAGTTCGCCGACGACCTCCACTGCCGCGTCCACGCCGTGCCGCACATCCGTCTCGTGGCCCAGCTCTTCGAGCTTGCCCTTGAGCTGCTCGACGTCCGGCGCGACCTCTTCGACCAGGCCCAGCACCGTGAACCGCGCCTTCTTCGCGTCGTGCTGCCGAGCCAGCGACAACGCCGCCGCCCCCAGCACGCTCACCGCGTCCACCCGCACCGACCCGATCACCGCGAGGTTCCGGCCCGGCGAACGCTCCATCCGCACCGCCGCCGCCGTGCCGTTCACGTCGATGACCTGCCCGAGCAGGGCGACCGGGGCTTCCGCGCCCGTCGTCAGCCCGGTGAAGTCCGGCAGCTCGGACAGTGCGGGCAGCAGCGAGCCGTCGAACAGCCGCGGCGGCGCCGCACCCTCCTGCCGCCGCTCCCACAACCGGCGCTGCAGCTCGTCGAAGGTGCCTTTCGCGGTCGCGTCCGGGATCCGCGCGACCTCGTTGCCGTGCTTCACCCCCGACTCGTGGTTGATCACCGCGTGCCAACGCGGCAGCGCGAGCGCCGCTTCGTTCTGGTCGGCGAGCACCCGCCGCGCCTTCGGCAGCGCGATCCGCAGGATGAACTGCTCGAAGATCGCCGGCTTGCCCCAGAACGCCTCGATGCCGGAGACGTCCTGGCTGGCCAGCACCAGGTGGATGCCCTGCGAGCGGCCGCGCCGCGCCACGTCCTCCAGCAGCGAGGTGGCCTGCGCGGACACCGTGTCCCGCTCGGCGAACAGGTACTGGAACTCGTCGATCACCGCCACGATCCGCGGCCAGCGCCCGGACGGGTTCTCCGCCCGCAGCTCCTCCAGCTTGGTGACCTCGTGCGCCTTCGCCGCGTCCGCGCGGCGGCGCATCTCGGTCGCGAGGAAGCGCAGCAGCGCCAGGCCGAACTCGCGGTCCTCGTTCACGTTCACACCGACCAGCTGCGCGTGCGGCAGCCAGGTCGGGTCGCGGCGGCCCGGGGTGAACTGCGCGAACGACACGCCCTCCTTGAAGTCCAGGAGGTACAGCTCCAGCTCGTCCGGCGAGTACCGGGCCACCATGCCGCCGAGCATCGAGTACAGGAAGTTGGTCTTGCCCGAGCCGCTCGGGCCGCCGATCAGCGTGTGCGGGCTCGCGTCCCCGAGCGTCACCTTCACCGGTTCGCCCTCGTGGAACCCCGCCGGTGCCTGCAGCCCGGAGGCGGAGCGCTGCACCCACAGCGTCTCCGGCACCAGGTCCGCGAAGGTGCGCACCCGCGAGCGGCGCGTCACGAACTCGGTGGCGATCGCCGAGCAGGCCTTCGTCACCAGTTCCCGCGACGGCGGTGCGTCCAGCCGCACCACCGCTTCCGGGCCGGTCATGCTGGTGCGCGCCTCCTCGGCGTGCAGCGTCACCGACTCGACGGAGCTGTTCACCGTCATCGGCAGGTCCGCCACGATCAGCTGGATGCCGCAGGCCAGCCCGTTGCGCGCGACCCGCTGCAACTGCTGCTGCTGTTCCTCCCGCAACGGTTCGCCGTCGCCGAACAGCACCGCGATCCGCCACGGCTCGTCCCGCTGCCCGGTGTCCTCCGCCAGCGCGCGCAGCGAGATGTGCCCGCCGTTGAGCGCGCTGGTGTGGATGCGGCGGATGTGGTCGGACAGCTCCTCCAGCATCTCGCCGAGCCGCGTCGGGTCGTGCGCGGTGAGCAGCCCCGCGTTCGTCAGCGGGTACAGGCCCGGCAGCGTCCCGGTCAGCTGCGCCACGTCCCACACGTGCACCCGCACCAGGCCCGGCTTGTAGTGGCTGAGCATCCGCAGCACCAGGTTCTGCACCAGGGATTCGCGGGCTTCCAGGTTCTGCCGGTTCGAGGTGATCCGCAGGTGCGCCTCGTCGATCATCGGCACGGCCACCGGGAACGGGCGCGGGTCGGGGGAGGCGGGTACCTGGCCGGTGCCGATGCGCCACAGCTGCGGCGGCAGCGAGCTCGCCTCGGCGGTGCCCGGTTCGCCGAGCCAGTCCTGCCACGGGCGTCCGGCGGTGCCGGGGGCGGCCTCGGCGACCAGCGCGGCCAGCCGGTCCGGGCCGTGCCCGCTCCACTCGGTGAAGATCTGCTCGCGCTCGGACCGGGCCTCCTGCATCGCGCCGTCGAACGCGAGGTCGCGGGAATCGCAGACCACGGAGGGATCGCGCTCCGCCCTGGCCAGGCCGACCGCGGCGATGCGCTGGGCGAACTCCCGCTGGGCGTAGGAGGCGCGGACCCGTTCGAGCTCGTTCTCGGCGGCGCCGAGGGCGGTCGCGACGGTGGTGCGCAGGTGCTCGAAAGCCGTCTCGATGCTGCTACGCCGCTCGTTGCGTTTGCGCACACCCCACCTCGGCACCTGGTGTTGCAGACCGTGAGGAAACTACCACTCGGAATGTGTGGTCAACGGCGCGCGGTGGCGCGGGCCACCGCGCATCGAGCGCGCGGCGACCGGCCGGCGGCGGCCCGCCCGGCAACCGGCTCACAGCCGCATCGCGAACGCGCGCAGCGCTTCGACCACGTGCGTGATCGAGTCCAGCGTGCGTTCCAGCCCGTCGTCGGCGCGGCGCAGGTCCGCGGGCACGACCGTCTCCGGGTTGTCCGGGTCCAGCCGGGCCAGCGCCGCCCGCGTCTCCGACAGCGAACGCCTGCCCGTGGACAGCTGCCGCCGCGCCTCGTCCAGCTTCGCCTCGGTGGCGCGCACCGCGGCGAGCAGTTCGGTCAGCGACGACACGTCACAACCGCCCCGCCCAGCTCTCGGCCGAGTCGATGCTGCTGCGGATCGTGCCGCCCACCATCCGCAGGTTCTCCGTCGCCTCCACCAGCATGTTGCGCGCCATCAGGATCTCGTCCTGGCCGCTGCCCTGGATGGCCTGCGTCAGCATGTTCTGCGCCTCGTCCAGCGCGGAATGCGCCTGCTGGAGCGCGCCTATCGCCTCGTCGGCCTTCTGCTTGGCATGAGCAACTCCACTGCGAACATCGTCCACGCTCGCCATCTGCAGCCAACCTCCGGAGGGAGCTGATCGGGGTACGTCGATCCACAAGTTAGCGCCCGCCACTAGCCCGTTCGCGCGCAGGGCGGACGATGTTGATCAGAGGTGGTGACCGCGCCGAGGCCCCTCCGCGCGGTGCCGCCGCGCCCGCGGCGGACCTCCTCGGACGATCTCCAGCCGGTCATCCCGCGGGCTGCCGCTCCGCCGCGCCCGGAGCGGGTACGGCCGCGCTCAGCTCCACCGCGGCGATCCCGGACGGCGGTGTCGGCGCCGCCGACCACCGGGATTTCGCCGACCGTTCACGCACCTGCAACCGGGACCAGCCGCCGCCGCCCAGCACGCGCACCGCGTCCCGCACGATGTCCGCGGGCGCGCCCACCGACGGGCCGAGGTCCAGCACGATCCGCACCATCGGTGGTCGTTCCGTCCAGTCCACGATCGTCGAGTTCCGGGACAACCGGCTCGCCAACGCCCGGGCCGGCCACTCCGCGCCCGCCTTGCGCTCGGTCACCACGTCCACCAGCAGCTCCAGCCGCGGCCGCGGCCTGCCGTGCTCGTCCAGCTCGTCCACCGCCGGTTCCGGTTCCGGCGCGGGCTCGTCCGGGTCGTCCACCGCCGGGCCGGCACCGGCCCCGCCGGGCAGCACCGAACCGGCCCACGCCTCCACCAGCAACCGCTCGCCGCCCGCCACCAGGGCTCCGAGCAACTCCGGCTCGTCGATCACCGTCCACGCCGTCGGCGGCTCGCACGCCACCCGGTGCCCCGAGTAGCCCGGCCCCAGCTCGCGCAGGAAGTTCCGCACCGCGCGCGCCAGCGCCGCGGGGCCCGGCCGCTCGTCCGGCTCCGCGGCGGAACGACCGATCGTCACCGACCAGCAGCCCGGCTCCTCGTCGGAGCAGTCCCCGGATTCCACGATCCGGCCACCGACCCGGTGCAGCAGGGCGCGGCACGCGTCGCGTGCTGATCGGTCGTCGTCGGCGCCCACGACGACGGTGATGAGCAGTTCCAGCCCAGAGTTCTCAACCATCGCCGGGGCATTGTCTCGCATCCGGCACCCCGGGACGAAGGGTTGATCAGGTGAACCGCGTCGCCGCCCGGCTCATCCGGCAGCGGCCCACCCGACCCGGACGGTGGCCTCGGAGCCGTCCGGACGGGTGGTCCCGCCACCCGTTCGCACCTACCCGGGACGTGCGACGGCCCCGCCGCCCGAGGAGGACGGCGGGGCCGAACCGCGCGGTGGTCAGCCGCTGCTCGAACCGCCCCGCTGCTCGTCGGAGCGCTCGTGCTTGCCGCCGCCCGTGCGGTCCTGCACGTCGAACCGCTCCCGGCGCACCTCGTCCTGCACCGTCCGCTCCTCGGTGACGAGCTCGGTGCGCAGCCGCAGCCGCTCCACCGGCACCGTCTCCTTCGTGACCATCGGACGGTCCTCGTGCAGCACGACCTCCTGCTCGTCCTCGGCGAGCGAACCGGACCGGCCCATCGATCCGCGCTCCGACTCGGCGATCGGCTCCCGCTCGATGCGCACTTCTTCGTGGCTGATCGGTACCGTGACGGACTGCTGCTCGGTCACCACGTACTTGCGCACCCGCACCCGGCCGGTCTCGATCTGCTCGGTGTCGACCCGCAGCCGCTCCTCGGAGCGGGTCATCGACTTCATGCCCGCCGCGTCCCCGGCGGAGCCCGCCGTCGCGGAGCCGGACGTGGTCTTGCCGGTCGAGCCCTTCGTCGTCGCCGTGCCGCTGCCGGAACCCGTCGTGCCGGACTTCGCGGTGTCCCGCTCGGTGGCGCCGGTCGACGTGCGGCCCCCGGTCGGCGCGGCGCCGCCCGCGGCCGCCCCACCGGCCGCCATGCCGCCGGCCGCCGCGGTGCCCGACCCGGACTCGGTGGTGCCGCTCTGCTGCTGCGGCACGTCCCGCTGCTGCGGGGACGCCGAACCGCGGGCGAGGCCGTAGTAGTCGTAGAGGTCGTGGCCCTCCTTGTCCGACAGGTGGCCCTGCTCGGCGTCGACGCGCGGGGCGTCGCGCACCTTCTCCTTGGTCACCCCGACGTTGATCCCCTTCTCACCGCGCTCGGCGCCGGACAGGGGGACGAAGCTCTCCTTCGTGCCGAACATCCCGGTGCGGACCGTCACCCACTCCGGCTGGTGGTCGGCGTCGTCGACGTAAACGTTGCCGACCCGGCCGATCCGGTCGCCTTCCCGGTCGTACACCTCGCTGCCGATGAGGTCCTGTGCACGCTTGACGTCCTTCATGACTACCGCCTCACTCGTCTGCTGGGATCGCAGCCCGGGCTCGTCGCTCCGGCCGGGGAAGCGCGCCCGGCCGTTCGTGCGGTGCCGCGTACACCCGTGGTGCCCTGCTGGATTCGCCCGCAATCGGCGGTGCCGCCCACTTCGCTCGTGTGGGTGAGCACCCGGTGGGGGCGTTCGGCAGCTGGTCGTAGCGTTGCGTGCGAGCCAGTAGTAGCAGTCAGGCCGACGAGTGATCGCCGGTTCAGGTGTTGAGCTCGCGCCCCACGAACGTCAGCACCTCGTCGACGACCTCGGCCCGGTTCGTCTCGTGGAACAGCTCGTGCCGCGCGCCCGGGTAGATGTGCTCGTGGAAGTCCTGCCCGCGCACCCGGTCGATGCCCGTGCGGGTGTCGGCCTCCGGGACCAGCTCGTCCTCCTCGCCGTGCACCCACAGCGTCGGCACCCGCAGCACCGGGCCGTCGTTCACCGCCTCCAGGCAGCGGTCGATCATGTTCAACGTGCGGCGCTTGAACGAGCCGTGCCACACCAGCGGATCCGCCTCGTACGCCCGGCCCACCTCGGGGTCGCGGGACAACGTCGACGGATCGATCGGGGCCTGCGGGATCTCGTCGCACTCCAGCAGGTCCAGCACGTGCCAGGTGCCCAGCACCGGCCCGGACAGCACCACCGCGGCCAGCCCGTCCTGGTGCTCCTGCGCGAACCGCACCGCGAACAACCCGCCCAGCGAATGCCCGATCAGCACCACCGGCAGGTCCGGGTACCGATCCGAGACCTCGCGGCGCACCGCGCCCAGATCGGCCACCACCTGCTCGGCGTCCCCGATCAGCACGCGCTCACCAGGGGATTCGCCGTGCCCGACCAGGTCCGGCGCCACCACCAGCGCCCGCGCCGCCACCAGCTGCTCGGCGAGCCACTCGTACCGGCCGGAGTGCTCGCCGTAGCCGTGCACCAGCAGCGCCACCCAGCCGGGGGCGCGCCCCGACCACTCGCGCACGAACAGCTCGCCCTGCGAACCCCCGACGGACCGCTGAATAGCCTCGATCATGGTTTCCACCCCAGCACAACCGCACCGGCAAGACCAGCACCCGCGATGAGCCTGTCACCTGGTCGTTCCGCGAAGGTGCCCGGTGCCGACGGCACCGGGCACGACGTCCGCACCGCGCTCAGGCGTGGTAGGCGCTGTTGTCGATCGATCCGAACCCGCACACCGAGCCCAGGTCCCAGCGCACCGTCAGCGGGTCCTCCTCGTCGGGCGGGGTCACCAGGGCGCGCGCCGGCTCCGGCTGGCACGGGCCCTGCTCCGACTCGCCCTCGTGCGGCACCGCGGTCCAGTGCAGCGTCGAGCTGGCCGACTCGCCGGGGGCCAGCCGCACCACCTGCGGGCCGGGGTTCGGCGTGCGCTCCAGCTGCGTCGGCAGCTGCTGGCCGTCCGCGCCGAGCAGCTGCATGCCGCCGTAGCCGTAGAGCGTGCAGGCCTCGCCGCTGGTGTTGGTGAGCGTGAGCTCCGCGTACCGCTGGCCCGCGCCGGAATCCCCGTGACCCACCGCGCCGGACAGCTGCGAGGTGTGGCAGCGCTCCACCTGGTCGCGCGGTTCCGCCGCGGCCTGGCCGGAGGCGTCCGACCTGCTCTGCGCGGCCGTCGACGGATCGGCGTCGGAGGTCTCCGCCGGGGCGGGCTGCGCCTCCGAGGGGGTCGGCTGCGGGATGGTCGACGCCGGGGCGTCCGCGGTCGAGGCCACCTGCCCGGTCGGCGAACCGCAGGCGCCGAGCAGCACCGTGCCCAGTGCCGCGGCTGCGAGCGGGCCGATCCTCAGGCTCGCCCGGTTCGTCCTGCCCGGCTTCCTTGCGTCCAGTCGTTGCGAGAACACGGTTGCCCACCTCCATCGGCCGCCTCGTACGGCCCGTCGTCGTATCCGGTCCGCTGTTGTGAAGACGTTCGGCGCCACAGGTGGTTGCACGTCTTGCGCGGTCCGCCCGGAGTTCCCCCGGATGGAGGCGCCGCCGTGCGGGCCGCCCCCACTCTGCCGCCACCCGGTCGGGTTCGCGACCCGCGCGGCCGAGCATGATCGATTTCTACGGCGGTCGGCGGGCGACATGATCGCTTTGGCGAAAACAGGACCGATCGGGTGGAGCTCTTGACCTGAACGGCGGAACTCGATGATCGTTGACCTTCGATACGTTGGCTGTGAGAACTGTCCCCGCCCGGCAGCGAAGATCGTTCCTCGCTTTCGGAAGAAATGCCGGCGCCGGGGTCGGCGGAACAGACCGAAGACCGAGACGAGACCGCCGATCCGGTTCGTGCGCCGCGACTCGCGCACCGGGCCGCATCCGGTGAAGTGAGGGGGTTCGGGGATGGCGAGCATTCCAGGAATCGATGTCGCGCGATATCAAGGAGAACCGGACTGGGCCGCGGTGCGCGGCGCCGGATTCGCCTTCACCTACATCAAGGCGACCGAAGGCGTCGGCTATGTGAGCCCGACGCTGGATTCGCAACTCGGCGGGGCTCGCGGGGCCGGCCTGGTGACCGGGCTGTACCACTTCGCCCGACCGGACACGAACTCGCCGCAGGCCGAAGCCGCGGACTTCGCGGGCCAGCTGGCCCGCACCGGCTCGGCCGGGCCGGGGAACCTGCCGCCGTGCCTGGACATGGAGACCGAGGCCGCCGACCTCGGCGCGTGGATCAAGGGGTTCGTGGACGCGCTGCGCGGGCACACGGGGCGCAACGAGGTCGTCGTGTACGCCTCGTCCACGTGGTTCAGCGACAAGCTGGCCACCGATTCGTGGGTCGACCCCGGGGTGTTCCTGTGGGTCGCGCACTACGGCCGCCCCGCGGGCCAGCCGGGCTTCCTCACCGACCGGGTGGCGATCCACCAGCACGCCTCCGACGGCAAGGTGCCGGGCATCGCCGGTGACACCGACCTGAACGTGTCGCTGGTGGACCTGCCGGTGCTGACCGGCGGCACCGAGGCGCCGCCCCCGCCCCCCCCCCCGCCCGCGCCCCCGCCCTACGTGGTGCAGCCCGGGGACACGCTCTCCGGGATCGGCGCGAAGGTCGGTGTGGCCTGGCAGTCGATCGCCCAGGCCAACGGGATCACCGACCCGAACCTGATCTACGTCGGCCAGGTGCTGCGCATCCCGCGCTGACCCGGCTCAGGTGCTCAACGGCCCACCCGGACGGCGGGTGGGCCGTTCGCCGGTGCGCGGTCAGGTGAGGACGGGGGCGCGGGCCAGCACCGCGCCCAGCCCGTAGGCCGCGCCCATCACGCCCACCTCCACCGCCGCCCAGGTGATCAGCGCGGTGCGCCGGTGGCGTTCCACCAGCGGCAGCAGCCGGAACCGGGCGTGCCCGCCCAGCGCGGCCAGCAGCACCAGCAGCACCGCCTTGAGCAGCACGATCCGGCCGTACCCGGTGCCGATCAGTCCACCGAGCCCGGCGCCGGCGGTGGTGAGCTCGGTGCCGCCGTTGAACACCCCGGACACCGCGACCAGCACGATCGCGCCGGTCGCCAGCTTCGAGTAGCGCGGCAGCGTGCTCGCCAGCAGACCGCGGCGCGGGGCGACGAACGCGGCGATCGCGGCCAGCCCGCCCGCCCACACGGCCGCGGCGAGCACGTGCAGCTGCACCGAGAGCATGCTCAGGTCGTGGTACTCCCAGTCGACGGCGTGCCCGGTCAGCGGCATCGGCAGCAGCCCGAGCAGCGCGAGCACCGCGCCCAGGTCGTCGGTGAGCCGGTCCGCGCCGTTCCCGCGGGCATCCCGGACGACCCCGGTGAGGCCGAGCGCCGCGCAGCCCGCGGCGCACCCCGCGCCCAGCGCCAGCGCCGCTCCGGCCGGGACGCCGCTGACGTAGCGGGCCACGTCCTCCGCGGTCGGGCTGCCGGTGGCGAGCTCGGCCGTGTACAGCCCGAGCAGCAGCAGCGAGCAGGCCAGCCAGCTCAGCGCCGTGACCACCGCGGCGCGCCGGGTCAGCGCGAGCAGGGCGCGGGCGCGGCCACCGTGGTCCGGGACCAGGCGGGGCAGCATGCCGAGTCCGACGGTGGCGACGGCGGCCACGTCGAGCAGCGCGCGGACGACCGGGGCGCCGTAGCGCACCGCGACCGCGGGATCGACCAGGCCGGGTACGTCGTCCGCGCCGACGTGCAGGGTCGCGGCCCAGGCCGCGGCCGCGGCCAGCAGTGCGGGAACGGCGAGCAGCGCCGGGGCTGCTCGGGTCGAGCGGCCGACGCCGGTGCTCGGCCGCCGGGCGGACGGGGAGGTGCGGCCGGTGGGTTCGGGCGCGGTCCCGGGGTCGGCGGGCATCGCAGCATCGTCCCACCCCCGGCAGGTCCGGGGGAGCGGTCCGCGGCTCACCGGGAACGGTTCAGGGTGTTGGTCCTATCACGATCCACCGGCGATTAGTTGATCTTGTTTGTGCGGTCGTCGCCCGCTGGCGTGCGTTTATTCCTGCGGCGCAACGATGTGCGCGGTTCGCAACGGCTGCGGCGACCGCGGCGGGAAACCGCTGTTCGTTGTGTTGCTGACAAGCGTCTCAGGGGTCTTGTTCTACAGTCGTGCACGTGGATCAAGCGGGAGGTAATGAGTGGGCGGGGTATGTGGCGCATACCCCGCCGCTGCTCGTGCCCGCGGATTCCCCGGAGGTGTGCGCCGTCGAGCGACCGAACCGGCACCGCCCGCGTTCGACCGTTCACGGCACGCATTCCCGATATCCGGTTCGAGGCTTCCGCGGGGCGCCCGCGCGTTTCGCGCGCGCGGGCCGTTCGCGGCTATTCGCTGATTGTTTCCCCGCGGGTTCTCGCGGAGCTGGAAGTCTTATCGCGCGGGCCGCGGTCGAACGGGAGCAGCGGGGCCCGGGTGTCGAACGGGGTGGTCCGGGTGATCCCTTGCGCGGAACGGACGATGCCGGGGGCGACGGGTCGTCGCTGCGGTGTTCGGTCGAATCGGACGCCGGTGTCCAGGGCGAACCGGTCGGATCGTCGGAAGTGCACCCGGGGGTGAGCGGGCCGGGGCCATCATGGGG